>JAZQUA010000001.1:0-2733 GCA_045631065.1 Candidatus Enterousia sp.
CAATTCGCAAACGGGAAATCCCGTACCATAAAATCATCATACGCACGTCTGCGCGCCGACAACAATACCTGTAAATTTTTGAGTATACTTTTATCAATACCGCTGATATTTTCTGATTTAGACCGCCGCATATCACGCACCGTACTTTTAATCAATGGCATATCGGCATAAATATCACGATATGCCATATACCACATATCGCACTGATGTCGCATTCGGGCGCACAATTCCACAGATTTCTGCAACATCTCAACCGTTGGGCGTTCATACGCCCGAAGTTGTAAAATATGCTGATACACCATTTCACGCTGGCCGTCCGATAAACCCAATGTATCCCAGCCGGTCTCCACATCTACCCAGAACTCAAATTCTGCAAAAACCGCACATCTGATACGCTCGGCCCACAACGACACTTCTTCCATGATATTAAAATACGCAATTGCTTCCAGCATGCCGACAGCACCAATCGCACGAATACGACTAACCTGTTCCTGTTTCAAAACGCCCATATTTAATTTTAGTCTGTCACGTTTGTTCGCATAGTCGCGCGCAGCATCTGGTTCTATAAAGCCGTCCGCCAAGAACCTGTCCCAAAACATTTGAGCCAACTGCTTACCTTCAGCTTTATGCACCTCTTTTAATACAACCAATATATTTTTCAAATCCCCCTTAGTTGCGCCATTTACCAGATTTTTAAACATAGCATCCATTTTGGTCATTTTTTGACCATCTTTGGTCTGAACAACTTCGTTCATCTCACGCAACAAAACATCACTATATCCCGTCTTAGGCTTTGGCGGCCGTCCCATCGGGTTTCCTGAACGTCCCTTTTGAAATTGTCCACTTTTTGGCGGTTTGCGGTATCCAACTGTATAATCTTTATTCATTTCTTGCCCCCATCAATAATTCATTATATGTACGTTCCAAACCCACATTCACTGCATCTTTACCCGTCAACTTTTGCCAGCGCAGTATTGCAACATCAACATACTTGGGTTCTATCTCAATCCCGCGACAAACGCGTCCAACCCGTTCACATGCCAATAAAGTGGTTCCTGAACCTAAGAATGAATCTAGCACCACATCACCACGGTTAGTCACATCCATAATCGCATCTGCAACCATCTGAACATTCTTCACCGTTGGATGCAGTTTCAAATCATCACGATTTTCACCAAAACTGTTTACCCCCGGATAGTCCCAAACATTTGTACGATAACGACCATTCGCCCCAAGTTCTACGTTGTTGATATGTGACGCACGACCATTTTTATAAACAAATATCAGTTCATGCTTTGACCGATATAACGATCCCATACCCCCAGACGCCTTATTCCACACACACAGATTCTTCATTTCTGTATAAACATCATCACAGGCTGCTGTAATCTCTATAATATGTCGCCAATCCATACACAAATAATGCAACGAACCATCAACAGACCAATCACGCAGATTTGTAAATGCCGTCCGCAGGAATTGCGTAAACTGCTCACGCGACATTTCGCCAGATGCCATCGCAAATTCATCATGATGTACACGTCCTGCACCACATACATGTCCATCAACAGGTACATTATATGGCGCATCTGCAAACACCATCTTGGCAAGAAGGCCATCAGACATCAGCTTTTCAAAACTTTCGTGTTTTAATGCATCACCGCAATAAATCAAATGCTGGCCCAATCGCCACAAATCCCCAGGACGCGAAATAATGTATTCATTATCAACATCCGGCATATCATCGGCATGGTCATACTCCATCAAGTCATCACTTTGTCCCTGAATCAAAACATCTAATTCGGCCGTTTCAAAACCAATAACATCCAGGTTAAAGTCCAAATCAGACAAATCTTTCAGTTCCAGCCCCAACAAATCCCTGTCCCAATCACCATTTATCGTCAGTTGATTGTCTGTTATACGATATGCGCGCTTTTGGGCATCTGTCAAATAATCAATCCGTACACATGGCACAGAATCCAAACCTAACTTTTTAGCCGCCAATAAACGCCCATGCCCCGCTAACAAGACATTATCTTCATCAACCAGCAACGGATTAGTAAAATCAAATTCAGTAATAGAATTTGCAATTTGACAAACGTGTTTATCGTTATGCAATCGCGCATTACGAGAATACGGTCTAATATCACGTGGGTTTTGATATATAATTTTTAATCCTGTCATACATATTCCTTTCTTTATCAAACATATTCACCAGAAAGGAAGTACATAATATGTACGGAATAGCAAGGAAAGGCAAAACATGCCTTGAACACATTATGACATCCTTTCCTTTACTTTCCGAAACCATCATACACAAAACACGCGAACAAAGCAAGAAAAACCGCAGTTTTCTGCGGCTTTGAAAAGAGAATCTCTTTTTATGTTTTTTATATAAATATTACCCTGATAATTCCCTGTTTTTATAAAAAAGCCCCAAATAAAGCCGACATAAAAAATATCTTCAACATAAATTTTTTTACTAATTTCTGCGGTGTAAAACTTGAATAAGAACATATTCTATGATAGAATCGGTGCGATGCATGGGATCATCTTGCATTGGGGTGTCGTTACCTCTACGTATGCGTCGGGCCTGACGTTAAAAGCCCTCAACCGTTTTGGTTGGAGGGCTGGTGAAATAAGCGTTGCAAATACACCGCACTATTCATACGATAGTAACGAACCTCCAACCACCAATCCCATTTGGTGGTTTTTAACTGATACGGAGGATAC
>JAZQUA010000002.1:0-5936 GCA_045631065.1 Candidatus Enterousia sp.
TGGGTGATACATGGCCGGTATCTATTGTGTTCAAATACAGTGGACCCTGACCTGCTATCAACCACATACGTACACATTGGCCCCCGGCCTGCGCCGGGGTGAGGTTTTTTGAGTATTAGTATAAGCACTGGCGGTTTTACAAACGTACCCTGCGCCAACACTTAATAACGTAGCCGCATTTACGTTTCCACAGATAAAAACCAAAAAAATTACCCACATTCCCCGCATAATCAAATACGCCCGATTTATCCCTTACCTATTCTTTGGCGGGTTACAATACACAAATGAATGTATCAGGACATCAAGGTGCTTGTCGGAAAACAAACAAAAAAATACAACCCCTGTGCATTGTCGCCCAAAATTAAAACCACCGAAAACAAAGGTGGTTGGAGCTTAAGAACAATATCAGGAATTGCGTGTTTTATTCGATGTATTCAACACACTCCAACCACTTGCGTGATTGGATTTTATCGTCGTTATTCGACGCCTGATATGGGTTCTTATGCCCATCGACAGAACACCTGTCGATGCTGTTATATTATCTATTTTATGGATTAAAATCAAGAACAAAAAAACAATGATTTTATATATCTTGAAATCTTGGCAAAATGTTTTATATTTATCGTTATGAAAAACTTTATATTACCTTTTCGCGACTTAGTCGTTTCCCCAGGATTGGCGGTGCCAATTCTGATTGACAATCCAACATCTGTTAACTGTATCAAGGCAGCAGCTGAAAACGGTTCACAGCAACTAATTCTGGTACCACAACATTCGTGGAACTATCCAACCGCAATTGATGATATTTATTCCGTTGGAACAATCGGTGATATTGTGCATATCCTGACAATGCCAGACGGGGCAATTCACGCGTTAATTCGTACAACAAATGTTGTAAAATTGAACAATATCGAAATAAATGACGGAATATTTTCTGCAACACCAGATGTTATAAATATTGCAGATGATATGGCAAGCGAACAAACACTGGTTTTACGCGATATTTTGGCAGAAAACTTGCAGACACTTTCCAACACAACACGCAGGTTCAAAATGGACAAACTGCGTAATGTTATGAATAATTATCCCATGCCCGCATTTGTTGATGCCGTCATCCAGACAACTGATATTGAAACAGATGATGCTGTAAGAATATTGGCTGCAACCAGTTGGGCTGAAAAACTAACATTACTGATAGAGCAAGTCAAATTGATGGCAGAATCTGCAAAAATTGAAGAGTCTATTAATAAACGCATTCATCAACAAATGGAAAACGGTCGCAGAGAGGCAATATTACAAGAAAAAATGCGTGCTATTCAACATGAAATGGGCGAAGATGATGGCGAAATGGATACTGCAAACATTCGTAAAAAAATTCAAAATTCATCTATGCCAAATGATGCCAAAGAAAAGGCATTGAATGAATGGAAGCGTATGCGTTCTATGTCGCCAATGTCAAACGAAGGCGGATTATTAAAGACATATTTAGACGAACTGTTGGCAATGCCATGGGGTAAATCAGATGACAGCGTTCTGGATTTACAACACGCAAGATGTGTACTGGACACAGAACATTCAGGAATGCAGGCTGTCAAAGAACGTATTTTGGAACATATTGCTGTGATGAAAAAGACAAATTCTAATCAGGGCAGCATATTATGCTTTGTTGGTGCGCCTGGTGTCGGAAAAACATCACTTGGTAAATCAATTGCAAATGCGCTGGGGCGAAAATATCAACGCATATCGCTGGGTGGCATTTCTGACGAAGCGCATTTTCGTGGTCATCGCAAGACATATATCGGTGCACAAACTGGTCGAATTATGGATGCACTAAAACGTTGTAAAACAAATAATCCTGTTATTGTGTTGGATGAAATCGATAAAATGGGACGCGATTGGCGTGGCGATCCAGAATCCGCACTGTTGGAAATATTAGATCCAGAACAAAACAAGACTTTCCGCGACCATTACTTGGAAGTTGATTTTGACCTGTCTAAGGTGCTGTTTATCGCAACCGCAAACAGTCTGAATCTGTCGAACGCATTAAAAGACCGTATGGAAATTATCGAAATTCCAGGCTATACAATGGAAGAAAAAATTCAAATTGCGCGCGAACATTTGATAGAACGCGCCGCACGCGACACAGGATGGAATACAGACAACATTGTAATTTCAGATGATGCAATTAAACACATTATTCAAAATTACACTTCTGAACAAGGGGTACGTGAACTGCAACGTGAAATAACTGCGATATTACGCCGCGAACTGTTGGAAAATAATTGCAGCGATATAAAAACAGAATTCACAATCGAAAAAATCGATAATCTGTTGTCACTGCGTAAGTCAGCAGGCTTTGCAAAAAAGATTGGATTTGGGGTGCGCATATGATTTTAATAATAAATACTTCTGGTGCAAATCTTGAATTTGTATTAGACGATAAATATAAGTCAGTCGAGGTTGAAAAGCAATCTGTTGCATTGCCAACTGAATGTGAAAAATTTATCACAGAATCTGGCGCAAAATGGTCTGACATCAGCGCAATTGGTATTGTAACTGGTCCTGGCAGCTTTACAGGCATCAGGCTGGGCATTGCATACGCAAAGGGTATTGCAATGGGATTAAATATACCAGTTATCGGCATCAGTGCATTTGATTTATATCTGGCCGCAACCCCAGATGCCTTTGTTGCAATCGATTCTGGGCGCGGTGATTTCTTTGTTGCTGCTGACGGCTTGCCACCACAGACCATGGGAATAGACGAACTGGAAACAAAACAAATGGAATGGGCACGCACCGTTGGTCACAAACCTTTTGATTTGAAACTTGGTACAAAAATTGTTGCAGAAAAAATTATTAGTGATAATATTTCCCCCACTGTACCTATGTATCTGAGACCCAGTTACGCAGAACAGAACAAAAAGGGAAATTAAATATGAGTAACACAGAAACCGTAACTGCAATATTTTTTAATCAATATAGAGATATTATTGCTAATACAATCAAAAATAATAAAGTCAATTATACAACAGAAAATATATCTGGGAAGACAGGTCACCATTATTATATAGATAGCAAAGAGGCACATATTTCAACCATCAAAGTCGTTGGATCTACACGTACCGAACGTCCAAAATTTATGCTTAATATCGAAATAAAAAGCAAAGGCAAAAATGACACTTGTAAGTGCAGTGGGGCGAATGCAAAGCGTATCCACGAAGAATTGTATCAAAAATATAAAGAAGCAATTAATCGTACCAGATTAAGATGCTGCTTCCAAAACCCTTCTTTTGCAAGAGCGCAGAAAATAAAAGGCTAATATGTTAAACACTGTTGCTGAACTTCATCAATTGTGTTTTCCGCATAAACCATGGACTGCGAATGATTTTGCAGACTTGAAAAAATCAGGCTGTGAAATTATTGCCAGTCAAAATGGTTTTGTTGTGTACCGCGTAACACTGGACGAAGCCGAAATCATCACAATCGGTGTACATCCAGATGCGCGCAACACAGGTATCGCCAGTGCAATGATTGGAATTGTTTTGGGCGAACTTAAAAAATCCGGTGTAAAAACTGTTTTCTTAGAGGTTGCAAAAGACAATACCCCTGCCCGCAGATTATATGAATCAAATGGATTCGAACAAATTGGCGTGCGACCAAAATACTATGATGGTATTGATGCGATTTTAATGAAAAAAGATTTATAAATCATTCACAAAATCTAATACACGTTTATCAAAAATAATATCACGCGCACTTAACGGTGATGCAATATGCATATCTGATGATTTACGCGTACGTGACAGCGCAACATATGTTTGTCCATGCGCAAAACACCCACGCGAAACATCAACGACAACCGTATCTAATGTTTTTCCTTGGGCCTTGTGTATCGTCATAGCATACCCCAGATTCAAAGGAAACTGTTTATAAGACCCCACTTCATTTTCAATCAGACGGTCGTTTTCATCACGCGAATATTCAATTTTTTGCCATTTTTCTGGTTTTACCGATACCAACTCACGCGAAGCAGACAACAATTGCACAATAATTTCACGCGCAGACAATGTACGCACAACCCCCATTGAACCATTATGCCACTTGTCCCCATTTTTTACAAAAACAACCAACGCACCGACCTTTAACGTTAATTCCAACGGGGCTGGAATATCACGTTCAGAAAAATTGCCAGATAATGTGCCATTGTATGTAACTGGTGTTTCAGATATCTGATTTAATCGCGTGGCATTTATGCGTTCTGCAACCGCGCGAAAAGGTGTTATTACAACCGCGTTTTTACGTCTGTCTTCGTCCAAAATACGACAAGAATTAAAGAATTGTAACGCATCTATTTTATTCTGGCGCAGATTATTTAAATTATCCAATAATTCTGTATCGCTTTGCCGATATACGAAATCAAAATTATATTTAATAAAATTCGCACGATTATAGACATGACTGTCAAAAAAGTATGAATTTGGATTACCATATTCATCACTGTAATATTGCATCGCATCACGCGTTATGACAGGTGGCAACTGAAACAAATCACCGATTGCAACGACCTGAATTCCACCAAACGGCTCGTTATTTCTGCGCGCATATCGTGCCAAGATATCAATTGCATCCAACAAATCCGGTGCAACCATTGAAATTTCATCAATGATTAAAACATCTGTGGCCGTCAAAATATTACGTGGTTTTGCCTTTAATTTAAGTAATTCAGGCATAATAAAGTCACGTGGTTGAATTTGAAACAATGAATGTATTGTTTGTCCACCGACATTTAGTGCAGATACAGCAGTAGGACACGCACAAACAATCCGCTTTTTTGATGCAGATTTTAAAAAGTTCACAAATGTTGATTTTCCGGTGCCAGCAGGCCCCAAGATTAACAAATTAGCATTTGTACGTTCAATTGTATTAAATGCCGACATTTGCGTTTCATTCAAGATTGGTGCGATTAAAGTCATACGACAATAATTACATAAATAAATAAAAATTAGAAATAAATAATTTTTATCTTGCAAGGAACGATAAAATATATATAATAGACCACCGTGGGTTAGTAGCTCAGTTGGTTAGAGCGGAGCGCTCATAACGCTTTGGTCGTGGGTTCAAGTCCTACCTAACCCACCAAAGATACACGCACCAAATTGGTGCGTTTTTTTATAATTCAAAAAATCAAACACATCAAAAAACTGTTACAGTGGGCCACAATAAAACGTTAACAAAAACACCCTTCTCTATTATTCCGTCATACCAGCACAGGCCGGTATCCATTGTGTTCGTATTTTGGATAATTACAGTATGCTGGTGGTGACGAGTTTTTTTGTTCCACACAAAAACCTGTCAATGATAAAAAGCGCTTTTTTTCACTTGCGCAAGCACAGACAAATTTTCTACACTGTGAACAAAGGAATATTTTATACAAGGAAAAAACGCAGAAATCCGGTGCATCCGCACCACAACTGGGGGAGAAAACATATGAAAAACATATTGAAATTTGGTTTATTGACACGATTCGTGATGCTGTTTTTATTTATATTCGGCATACACGCATTCACCCCAACGGTTGCATTGGCAGATGGTGCAACAATAAACTATGAAGGCGGTGTTTGCTCGTCTCCTAATTGGAACGGCGATACAACTGAAAAATATGAACCAGGCACGACAATAACATTTCTAACACCTACTTGTGACGGTTATACATTTACTGGATATAAATACACAGATACTTGTATTTATTATGACGATGCTCAGAGCATATCGGCTCCAAATCTAACACTTGATCCAGACTATGCCAATTTCATTACATCTGATGGTTGTAGCATCACTGCCGTTGCCCAGTGGGAAGCTGTAGCCACAGCACCAGCAATTACATTGAATAACGCTGGTGCGACAACGGAACGAACAACGAAGCTTTATTTTAATAT
>JAZQUA010000003.1:0-9686 GCA_045631065.1 Candidatus Enterousia sp.
CCATAATCATATGTTCCACCCAATCCACCGTATATTTCAGAACCCGTAAAAATAAACCCACGACGTTTACACAACGCGACAATATCATTAACTGTTTTTGCTGGCATATTCAATCCTTATCATTTATAACCGCTTAATATATTATACAGTTAAAAAAAATTTACAATAAAAAATCCCCCATTTGGGGGAATTTTTTTACATATTATCTGGACCAATCGCTGCAACAGGACACACTGCCGCACATGTACCGCAAGAAATACATTTTTGTGGGTCAATTGCACATTTGCCATCTGCACCCATACTGATTGCACCAACAGGACAAATTCCCATACATGTGCCACAACCAATACATTTTGTTTTATCTATTTTATAAGCCATTTTTACACCCCTTGTTTTTAATCTCTGTTAAACAAACTTAATAAATACTGGAACATTGCGATGAACGATATGTACAAGTGCAACGCGCCCAATACAGCCAACTGATTTTTCTGGGTATCATCACCAACATATGCATATGCACGTTTCAGATTCTGCATATCATATGCTGTGAACAACGCGAACACCAACACACCGACAAAGCAAACAACTGTACCAAATGCGCCACCCAACATTGTTGGCCATATAAATGACAACAGTCCGATTATAATCAGACCAATCATTCCCATCATCAAAAATACGCCCATAAAAGACAAGTCTTTGACAGTTTTATATCCAAACATTGCCATACATGCGAACATCAGTGATGCAACAATAAACGCCATCAATATTGACACTGGATTTACTGACAGCGCAACCGCAATCAAAGGTGTCATTGTTACACCAATCAATACCGCATACAATGCCAGCAATAATGCACCTGTTGTTGCCTTCATACTGAACACACGAACCTGGGCCCAGATGGATAATGCCAATCCACCAAACAACAAAACATAATACAACCCAGACATACCGCCTGTGTGCAGATTAAACAAATATTGTAATCCACCGCCCCAAATCGTCATATATGCCGCCAGCGCAGTTACACCAACCGCCCCAAACATTAATGCAAATATACGCTTGAAATATAAATCAATCCCAGACTTTACGGTTCTGGCAGTTGTATCTTTGATAACAGATTGCTTGGTTGCCATTTTGTATTTCTCCTTGTTTATTTGCTAAATATATAATAAAATAGCAATAGTTTTCAAGGCAAAAACTGTAAATAAATAAGGACAAAAAAATGAAAGGAAATCCAGACATAAAACGTCAATTCGTGCGCGGCGCACAGAATGCTGCGATGGCATATGGCAATGTACAACGCGCCAAGGCAACGGTTGCAGACTTGCCACGACAACTGGCAGATTTGGAAAAACAACTGGTCCAAGAAGAAAATGATGCACATCCAGATCAGGCACGCATCAAAAGAATCAAAGAATCAATTGCAATAAAACAACAACAAATTGCACGCTATTTAGGGCCTGTGAACGAATAATTTATAATGGCAATCACAATAAACCCTATTTCGCCAGTTGCATTTTCTGTATTTGGGCTGGATATTCGGTGGTATGCGCTGGCGTATATCGCAGGGTTTATTGTTGGCTATTATTTGTTTAAATATCTTACACATAAATCAGACAGCATTGTTAAAATATCAAAACAACAAATTGATGATTTACTGACTGCAATTGTATTCGGCGTTATTATTGGCGGGCGTTTGGGTTATGTGCTGTTTTATAATCTTGCTTATTTCTTATTACATCCACTGGACATATTGGCTGTATGGCATGGCGGGATGAGCTTTCATGGCGGATTACTGGGTGTAATCGTTGCTGTATTTTTATTCGCACGCAAACAAAAGCAAAATCCATGGGCACTGCTAGATTTAATGGCTGTTATTGCACCAGTTGGACTGTTTTTTGGCCGTATTGCAAACTTTATAAATCGCGAAGTTATGGGGCGCCCAACAGATGCACCATGGGGCGTAATATTTAATGGCGACACAACTATTCCACGCCACCCAAGCCCATTGTACGAGGCTGCGACCGAAGGCGCATTGTTGTTTATTATAATGTTTTGCCTGTACAGATTTACAAAACTGCGCAAATTCCCAGGCGCCTTGGCAGGTATTATGGGAATGCTGTATGCGATATTCCGTATGATTTGTGAACAATTCCGCGCCCCAGATGCACATATCGGTTTCCTGACAACATGGGGATTGACAATGGGACAATTACTGTCTGGGCTTATGTTCATCTGTGGTGGGGCTATTTTGGCTTGCGCACTTAAAAGAAATAAATTATAATTATGACAACAAACCAAAGGAGAAACGCCATGAAAATCAAACGTGAAGTTGACGAACTGATAAAGAGAGATGATACTCAAGATTAATTAAAATAAAGGGGAACTTCATGGGAACAGATTTCATACTTGAAGATGACAATCAAGACTGATAAAGGGTATCACAATGGATTTTGATGCATAAAAGAAGGGATACGATATGGGCGTAGAAGTATAAAGGGAACAGACATGAAAATAGAAGTCGAAGATTAAGATAAAAAACATTTGACATTTATCTTGTCAAAATATAAACTGTGCGTGGTTTCAAACCCAGTGATGTAAAAGTTTCGGATGGTTGGCAGAGCGGTCGAATGCGGCGGTCTTGAAAACCGTTGTGGGGGCAACTCCACCGGGGGTTCGAATCCCTCACCATCCGCCACAAAAATTAAACACCCCTTGTGGGTGTTTTATTTTTGTCGTGATAGGCATCGGGACAGACACTGCAACAAAGTTGCCTGGGTTCGACAATGAGTAGATTTCAAAAGTGAAGCGCATTGAAATCGTCACGAATGCCCCGCAGGCTGTCAAGCCGAGGGAATACTCACCATCCGCCATAAAAATTAAACACCCTTTTGGGTGTTTTATTTTTATCTGCGTGTGGTCGGATAAGAACACCCGATACGGGGGGTCGACCCGCAGCAAAAAGGTGGAATAACACCGGTCCTACAAAGTGGTAACGAAGTGGGATTTTGCAAGGGGAATTGAGCAAAGCGAAATCAATCCCTGGACCCGCCGCCACAAAAATCAAACGTCCCATTGTGGGCGTTTTATTTTTATCTGTGATTATATGCGCGTTGCAACAAAGATTGAAACACTTCACCAAGATGACGATTGTTTATTGGTTCACGATATTTAAAATTATATGTTGCTATATCATTATTATCTATTTGCAGACAATGAGAACCGCTATAAGCATCAAAGACAGTTGTAAAAACACTATTAGTTTTAGCACGTCCTAAATCAACAATTTCAGCCGAAAAATCATTAGTCATATATACATCAGCACCATTTTTAGTTTCAACTATCCAATCTCCATATGCAGTTGAAGAAACTTTCAAACCATACTTTTGTAATTCTTGTTTTAATTTATTCTGTGCAATTTCAGACTTCTTTGTATGGAAGCCAACCAGACAAATTCTGATTGCCATACACAGTCTGTCATTTCGTAAAGTATTGCGAATAATATTTGCAACATTGGTTGTATTATTATGAAACTCGTCAACCGATATATCTAATGTAACTAACTTATCCCCTTTATAGGCACACTTTGCCAAATCACTTAAAATACTTTGGCATTTTTTATTATTTTCACCCCAAGTACCATTTGTCTTCAATGTTGGTATAAATTTATGACTATAAGCAATATCCAGCGCATTTGGAATATATCTGTTATCACCGTTTAAATATGGTGCAAAAGCTTCACCACCACCAATAGTGATCAATTGATTTGGTCTGAAATCCATTTGTTTAGCTTCGAACAAGTATCTGTCCAGTTTATCCAACGACATAAAATTCAACGGCTGATTCAGTCCGCTACATTCGCAACAGTGGGCGCAATTCATATTGCACCAATTAGTTATTTTAAAACCAATATAGAATTCTGTATTCATCATAAGCGACAGTGTACTACAAACCGACATTTTGTCAATATTTATATTTGGGCTGTTTGACATTTTTTGTATGTAGACTTAATCACAATGCGGACGAAAAAAATATACAACTATATTATTCAGTTGCTAAACACAACACTTAAATAACGCAGTATTATTACAAGTATGTCAACAAATGTTGCCATAAGCCTACATATCATAATCGATGGTGTTGAATATCCGGGTCGTGATGATTTTGTAAAACAAGAATAAATCAAACTTGCAAACGTATATTTATCATGATATAATTCGTCTTGCTATGTGACGTGGTGTTGCGTGACCGCGGATTTAAATCCTAACTTGTCCTGCGTCAATGGACTAAAACAGGAGTCTTTCTATGTTAAAAACAGCAGAAGCGGTGTCGCTGGGGCACCCTGATAAAATTTCCGATTATATTTCATCTTATATCTTGGATCGCATGATTGAAATGGACAATTCTGTCAAATATGCAGTCGAAGTTATGGTCAAAGATAACACTGTTATACTTGGCGGTGAAATCACAGGTAATGTGGACCTGTCAAACGTATGCGAATATGTTAAATCTGCGTTACGTGAAATCGGATATGATGGTCGATATTCATCTGTTTGGGGTGATTATGCCATTAATACCAGCAAAGTAAATGTCATCAATCTTATCGGTGTACAATCACCAGATATAAATCGCGGTGTTGAATCAGGCGCGTGGGGCGACCAAGGTGTATTCGTTGGATACGCATGTCATGGCCCAGACAACATTAATCTGGAATTATATCTGGCCCGCAAATTAAATCGTGCGTTGTATGAAATGGCACGCAGCTCTGACAATTTGGGGTTGGACATCAAGACACAGATTACAATTGATGAAAATGGAAAAATAAAGACTGCAATTGTTGCAATTCCAATGTTAAAGCATCAAGATTTGCATCAGTTTATCATTGATACACTTGGGCAAACACCAGAAGACATTATTGTTAATGGGACCGGCATTTACACATATCATTCATCAATCGCAGATTGTGGCGTAACAGGTCGCAAATTAGCGTGCGATTTCTATTCAACCGCATCACCAATTGGCGGTGGTTCGCCATGGACCAAAGATGCAACAAAAGCAGATTTAACACTGAATATGTATGCACGATATTTAGCACTGGAAAATCTGGGGCGCAACGATGAATGTTGGGTATATTTGTCATCTTGCATTGGGCAAAAGTTGTTGCCCAGCGGGCTGATAAAAACCATACGCAACGGTGTTATAACAGAACGCGATTTGTTCTGTATTCATCCACCACGTGAATTAATAAAATTCTTGGGATTGGACAAACCCATATACACAAAATTGTGTGCACGTGGATTACAGTCACTGAACATTGTGCCGAATACAGTACACGAATAACTACACCCCAATCGGGGTGTTTTTTATTTTACAGAATCGTCATGCACCAGATATTCAATTCCATCAATTTTTACATGTAATGAACGTTGGGCATTGACTGACATTTTTAAATCTGAGTTTTCTGAAACAGGTGTTGCGTTGGCGGAATAAACATTATCCCCAAATTTAACATATAAGCGATGTTTTGTTGGGCTTGCAGGTGAACGATGCACATATAAAAAATCATCCCCAACGTGTAATTTACGCCCACATTGTGATTCATCCCACATACCAATCGGCGCATATGGATCTGAATCTGGGCATGGGATAATACCCTGAGTCACCGTTTCATTAAAAGTATATGTTCCCCCAGCACAATAATTATTTTCAAGACATTGGACACAACCATCCGTATTTGCCGGCATAAAAAAACCCGTCGCACAATCATGCACGTTTGGGGTGTATACAGTCATAAAACTGTTCATAAAATCAGCACCACACCCGTTAATCACGTTATCAACAAGCAAATCCCCTTCGGATAATCCCTGGGTTCTATTGGTACTATACTCAAAAATTCCGCCATCGCATTTATATTCACTGGGACACTTTTTACAAACAATACCGCCAGCAGGTAAATAAGTATCAATATTACAATGATATACATTTGCCTTATATACCGCACTGTATGAAAAATTGTCTGAACATCCACCAGAAATATTATGCATGATTAAATTGTCTGCAAATGCAGAACTATACAAAAGTAAAAACAATAAAAGAAAAAATAGCCTATTCATTTGTTATTTGCAATCTTGGCTTCCAACCATTTTTTCCATGTTCAGACCAAACACCTTCATAAAAAAATTGCCATTTACCTGCATGGCTCTGTACAACTACATAACAACTCAATGTCCAATCACTATCTTTCATGGAATTTCCCCCCAACAGTGCACCTTTATTTTCCGGTGTACCTCCTTCTTTTTTAGATATGTACTGATCTAAACCTGGATAAAATTCTAGCCACCCCCCTCCCCAAGTCCGTATTGTTATTTGTTTTTTTAATCCCCATGTACCTGCAATATTTGAAATAGAAATCCCCTTATATTTTTCTCCTTCAATTTCCAAATTAAACGTATGTGTAGCACCGTTATACGCAATTAATATCGGTGCATAATATAAACTTGTATCATTTACTATGATATAATCGCCTTCCAATGGGACCCTGTTATCATCAGTGTCTGCTCTGTATGCACTAACATTAGATGGTACATCTTCCCAACCTTCAAATATTCCTCGAATATAATTTTTTTTCCACCCCTGAAACGTATAACCATATTTTTCTGGTTGTGTGGGCAATATAATATTTTCACCGCTTTCACATGTTGTTGTGTGATAAACAGAACCGTCCACATACCAATTTATCGTATGTGCAATTGCAGTGGTGGCGATAAATAACGCAGATAAAAACAATAAAAAAGGTTTCATATTTCCCCCTATTTTCCAAACAAAAAACCGCCAAGAATTGACGGTCGGGGAGTTGGTAATCAGTATATCATTGATTCTGTCGCTTTCGGGTTGCCCCTGTTGTATAGCGAACAGCCCCCCGACTTATACAGTCAGGGATAAATAACGACACAAAACCACAGGAAGCATATCGGATTTCGATACGCTTTGATTTTGTACCGGATATACTGGGCTACCACAGCCCCGAACCCAATCCCTTGGATTCAATAAAATTATAAATCATTTGTAAAAAAATGTAAATACATAAATATAAAAAAACACCCCATTTTTTGGGGTGTTTGCTTCCTGAAAAAACTATTCGCGCCATATGACGGATTCAAACATTGAATTTAATTTGTCGCGCAAATCATAATCATTAAAGAACTGATTTCGCATGGTGTCTGTGGTTTTGTTATCTTCGTCTTCAAAGTGTGGAATATACTTTTGAACTGCGATATTTTTTACCCCCCTGCCCGCTAAGATATCTGCGATTTCATATAAATCATCAACAGATATATATCGTGGGTCGCATGTGATACGAACTTCGAATTCTTTGCCAGTATCTAGCCATACATCCAACGAACGTATCATATTATCGTATGCGATATGTTGACCAGTTAAGTCAGGATATTTTTCACGCGTTGCCTTGAAATCCAACCCAATCCAATCAACAATGTCTGCGGCACGCTTTAACAATTCCGGATAAAAACCATTTGTATGCAGACCTATTTTAAATCCCAAATCGCGCACACGACGCATATATTCAATTGCAATATCGCCTTGCATTAATGCTTCGCCACCAGAAAATACAATCGCTTCCAATTTTCCAACGCGTTTTTGTAGCCATTCAAACATACGCGCAGGGTCATATTCGCCATCCCCCACAGATAATAAATGAGGATTGGAACAATACGCACACCGTAATGGACAACCAACCAAGAATAAAACCGCTGACAGTTTCCCGGGATAGTCGATTGTGGTGAACGGAACCAATCCCCCAATTTGAACTTCACGCATTTTACTATGCCGCACGTTTTAACAAATCGCTGTGGCGGGCGCCTGCTGACAAACTGTTTGCTTCGGTAAAAGTTTTACGTTCACAGAATTCAGAATACTTACCAATATTAAAGTTTGATACAGGTCTGATAAAACCCATTGATCTTGAAAAAACTTCGCAAGGTGTTCTGTGTTCATTGTTTGTCATGTTTAATCCTCCCCTAGTAGATTGACAATTTTGATTTGTTATTCGTTTATTCTTTTACGTCCTGATTTGCAGCATTTTCTGCATCGCATTTTGGACAGAATTCATGTTTACCCGGCAGATATCCATGCTTTGGACAGATTGAAAATGTTGGTGTCAGTGTCATATATGGCACCTTGTAATTTTCAAATATCGTGCGCACGATTTTCTGTGCTGCATCACCACTGGATACAGGTTCGCCCATATACAGGTGCAACATTGTACCGCCTGTATATTTACGCTGTAATTCTTCTTGATGTTCCAATGCAACAAATGGATCGTCTGTATAGCTTACAGGTAACTGAGTCGAATTTGTATAATATGGTGCGTCTTTGGTTCCCGCAGTGATAATATCTGGGAAATTTTTAACGTCTGTTTTTGCAAAGCGATATGAACAACCTTCGGCTGGGGTCGCTTCTAAATTATACAAATTGCCAGTTTGTTCTTGGAATGTTGCCAGGTTTTCGCGGATAAAGTCCATCACATCCAAGACCAATTTTTTACCCATTGGTGTCGCAATGTTTTCTTTGTCCCCTGTAAAGTTGCGAACCATCTCATTAGCACCATTTACACCAATTGTTGAAAAATGATGATTCCAATCGCCCAAGTAACGTTTTGTAAATGGATACAAACCACGTTCCATATTCTTGGATATTATGTCACGCTTGATTTCCAATGTATCGCGTGCGATATCCAGCAAACGTTTCAATTCTGTGAACAGACCTTCGCGGTTGCCACGATGTACATAACCAAGTCTTGATAAGTTAATTGTTACAACACCAATTGAACCAGTCTTTTCCGCAGAGCCGAACAGACCACCGCCACGCTTTAACAATTCACGAACGTCCAAACGCAGACGGCAACACATCGAACGAACATCTGTTGGATTCAAGTCAGAATTCAAGAAATTCTGAAAGTTTGGAATACCATATTTTGCAGCCAAATCAAACAATGGTTTTACATTTGGATGATTCCATGGAAAATCAGGTGTGATATTGTATGTTGGAATTGGGAATGTAAATGGACGCCCCAATGCATCACCTTCGGTCATAACTTCGATAAACGCTTTGTTAATCATATCCATTTCAGCTTGCAAGTCTCCATATGTAAAATCAGCCTGCTTTTTACCAATAAATGGACGTTGTGGTTTCAAATCTGTTGGGCATGTCCAATCAAATGTAAAGTTGATAAATGGCGTCTGTGTTCCCCAACGGCATGGCACAGCGCAGTTAAATATCAATGTCTGCATCGCATTTTTAACATCTGCATATGACAAGTTATCAATACGTACATATGGTGCCAAATATGTGTCCACAGATGAAAATGCCTGGGCGCCTGCAAATTCGTTTTGTAATGTTCCCAAGAAATTTACCATATGCGAAATCGCAGTTGCCATATGTTTTGCTGGTTCACATTGCAAGTATCCTGGAACACCATTGAAACCTTCGTATAACAATTCGCGCAACGACCAACCTGCACAGTAACCAGTCAACCAACCCAAATCATGAATATGGATTGCAGCTGTTTTGTGTGCATCGGCCGCTGCACGTGGGTACAAATTCAACCAATATTCAGCAGTGACACGTTCACTGGTGCGCAAAATCAGCCCACCAATTGAATATCCAATATT
>JAZQUA010000004.1:0-11137 GCA_045631065.1 Candidatus Enterousia sp.
AGATAAAACATAATGACAAAAATAATAATAAACGTTTCATTTAACTCCCCCTGTATTTCATGGTGGGAACAACGCATAAAAAAATTGCTTTAAGTGATTTTCAAGGTGTTTTGTCGGAAAACACAACCCTTTATGCATTATTCCCAAAATAAAAACCGCCAAGATTGACGGTCGGGGAGTTGGTAATCATTTGTTCATTGATTCTGCGGCCTTTCGGTTACCCGTGTTTTATAACCAACAGCCCCCCGACATATTGTCAGGGGTGATAACGGTGCAAAAACACCGAAACACCAATTTAACGATGCTTTCGCACCGGAACAAATGGGCTACCACAGCCCCGAACCCAATCTCTTGGATTCAGTTTTGATTATATCAGAAATTTTTATATCTAGTCAAATAATTCCTATGCCAAATCTACTTCGTATCGAACCTTTAACGGTTCTCGCCCAACGTCCGCAACAAAAATACCCACCTTTCGGTGGGTAAATTTTTGGCGGAGCGTATAGGACTGTACTCCCCATCCGCGTTGCGGCAGGGATGCCCCTATCCACTCGTAACGATTTGGGTGCGTTTTACTTCCCAAATCTACTTCGTATCGAACCTTTGACGGTTCTCGTCCAACGTCCGCAACAAAAAAACAACCACCTTTCGGTGGGTAAATTTTTGGCGGAGCGTATAGGACTCGAACCTATGGACCAAAAATTTCGGTCACAGATTAGCAATCGTTTGCTCCTTGATTTGTTGACAATATTATACAACAGATAACAACAAAAAGCAACAGATTTCTGCGGTTTTTGTAAAATATGTCATTTTTGTGGAATATGGTAAATTGTTGTGTTTTTTGCACCTTATTGCACCACCAGTGCACCACGGGAGGGGGTGGAGGCCACCCGTTGCAAGTGGGGTATGGTCGTTCAAACTTTTTTGAAAAATCAAAGCAATGTATTGCAAATCCTTGCGTTTTGTGGTGTTTTAATGTCTTTGATAAAAATAACAAAATTTACTCTTGATTTTAAAGTGTCACATAGATATAATAACCCACGCACGGAGCGTTGGCAGAGTGGTAATGCAGCGGATTGCTAATCCGTCATGGCCTTAAAACCATGCACAGGTTCGAGTCCTGTACGCTCCGCCACTATTTTAGCCCTTTAACGGGGCTTTTTTATCGTCATATAACGTTTCCTTGATTTTAGACAATAATTCATATACTATTAACATTGAATCCAAGATATTGGGTTCGGGGTTGTCAAAAGCCCTTATACGTTCGGTGCGAAAGCATCGTTAAATAGATGTTTCGGTGTTTTTGCACCGTTATCATCCCTGACTTTATGTCGGGGAGCTGTTGGTTATAAAATACGGGCAACCGGAAAACCACAGAGTCATTAACGTATATGATTTTTGAACTCCCCGACCGCTCTTTCTTGGGCGGTTTAATTTTTATAAGGTGGCCAATAATGCAAGAACATAAATTTAATAAAGCTATCAATAAATTGTTTTTTCGGAAGTCAATTTTTAAATTTTGGTGTATTGCGTGTTATTTTATATCATTAATTTTATTTATTTGGGGAATGTTTTCTATACGTTCACCTTATGATTATTATGTTGAAAGTCGAAACTATAGTAACTTAATAGAATTCGTAGATAAAGAATATGCCACCCCCATATTATCCGACAATTTATTTGACAGTCATAGATATGAGTATCAACACGTATTTTTGGAACAAGCGAAACGTAAAGGTATTATAATATCACATTCAGACAATGCTCGTGACTCATCCATATGGATGACTCTAGCTGTATATAGTTGCGACACATCGCGTTTAAATGATTTTTTAGAAAAATATCAAAAGGTACAAACTCTAGGCAACTTATCGCAACGGTTAGTTACAAATATTGACGATGCAGTACTAGACATAAGATTTATTGTAGGCTTGCAATACGAATCAATACAAATAGATTGTAACAAAGCTAAGACCGTACCGCTCAAAACAGATAGTTACTATATAACACGTGACTTGCTGGGCGGTTGTTTAATTACTGTTCCTATTTGTCTGATGTTGATTTGGTTGTTTTTTAGATTTGCAATCATAGCACCGGTTTTATGGCTTTTAAAAAAGGACAAAAAATGAAAGACAAACAATTGGAATATAATATTTTGGCTAAGCAGTTACAAAAACCAAATCAGTTAGACGATACTGGTATTGCTGTATATTCAGCATTGTTTGAACACAGCAAAGTAATTAGCATATTATTTTGGGTTATGTGTGCTTTTATTGGTGGTTTCTTATATTTTAATTTTGACGTCAATGCGTTGTTGGTTTTACTGATAATGTTTGGGATACGTTTTGGTGTGGACATATACGTGCTTCATAAACAAGATTGCTATAAAAATAAATTAACCGCAGAAAATGAAGAACGGGACGATTTAAGAAAAATATGTTCTGACGCAACAAGTTTTCGAGTGGATATTATCTTAAAAACATCGGCATACAGTAAGAAAAACAAACAAGCAGATGTCGCAAAAGCTAAAAAATATTACAACCATATATCGTTATTCAAGGTTGACGACGGTTGGATTTTTTATGGTAGACGTCCAGTCTACTTACAAAAAGATTTAACAAAAGAATCAGAAATAGTTTTTGTGCACGAAACAGATAAATTTATAAAAAACGATACCACACAAGTTGTTATGTTTCCTGTCCCCAAGAAAAATAGTTCAAAACAAATATATGCAAAATTTTACTTGTCGGCTAATGATGAGCATATAAAGTTAGAAGAATCCTATCTGGACAATACAGAACTTAAAAGAAACGAGTGTGTATTAGGGGATGTTTTCATAAATATAGATTCTATAAAGGACAAAATCTATAAAAGAATCGTTAGTGCGTATCAGCCTTATAATTATGCATGCAATTCTACAAAGCCATATACACCAGAAAGACAAGAACGCGTTAATAATTTACAAAAATTTAGAATTTCTGAAGAATTTGCAAAATTAAAATTTGCGCCATTAGCCGTAGAAGAAATAAACGATGTTTCTTTTACACACACCCGTAAAAACTCTTATTCTCATAAATACAACGAAGATAGCTACGGGTTAATTTCTGGGGCAATTCATACTTATGAAACGGATTTTTTTATAATAAACATTTTCCAAGGGCAAACTTATCAAGGGGTATTATAGAATAACATAGCACGAATTTATGTTCGTGCTTTTGTTTGTTTTGTGCGTATTTGCGACAGTTTTATGTTCTTTTTTATGCACTAATCGACTTTTTGTTGTTTTGCCTTGTATGACACTTTGATTTCTTGTTGGGTTACAGTGCTGTTCGGGTCAGGTATAACGAATGGTGCTGTTTGTTCTTTTACCAAGTCAAAAAATAGACGTATTGCTTTTAAATTTCCGCCCTGTGCACTGATTATTAGTTCGGCCATAATGTTATCCAGTATGGTTGGGTTGTCGATATTATAACGTTTGCAAAAGGCGTTCTTTCTGTATTCATCGTGTCCAAAAGTTAATGGTGCGCTGGCCATTGTCATTGCGATATCACGCAGTCTTTTGCGTTCACGACGTGCTTGACCGGACACAACGCCCCCAATTCGCCCAAGCTCTCGAGCTTCGGTCGGGCTTAATACTTTTAAGTTCTGTTCGTTTGCCATGTCAGTATCCTGTTGTTATAACCGCTACAACGCTACAAGAACCATTGTATGTTGATTCTTGTAGGTTTTTGCGTAGCGTTTTTATTCGGGAATATCTAGATTTTGTAGCGGCGTAGCGTCTGTTGGGGTAATTGATTCAAGGTACGAATCCCACGCATACATAAAATCTGATTTTAAATACCCTTTATTTACGCTGTCTAGAGTTCTAATGTTTCTGGGTTTGATTTTAAAATCACGCAACAATGCAGATAGTTTTGTGGGCGTAATTGCAGTTTCCCTGTATCCCATTTCAGCCCATGGCCAATCTTCGTGTTCTGTTAACATTTTACAAATATCTTCGGACGTTAGTCTTTCTTTGTTCGTTACTGTAAACAGCTCACGAATGTGCGACAGTAATTGAATAGAAAGGTCTGCAGAATCCATATCGTCGTCATTTTCTTTTGATAAGTGAATTGCTGCTTTCAATGCTTTGTTATAGTAATCTTCTGATATCGTTTTCGCTATTCCAAGCAACAACCCCCAAACATCTAATCTGCGATTATGTAATGCGATATTAGATTTTATATCTTTGATAATGCAGGGGTCGAAAGCTTGCATAAATTTGGCACATTTTTGTCGCAGTTCACAAAAAATATCTTCGTCTGGCAGTGTCTCTATGTGTTCATATAACCTTTTGCGACGCATTGGTATTATTATTGACCTGTCAATGGTTGTAGGTTCAAAAGACCGCTTACTTATCCCTGCAACTGCAACAGGGGTAAAGCAATCAAATATTTCAGGAGAAAAACCCTTATTGTCACTGCATTTTATAACAGGATAACCACGCATAAATCCGTTATTTAATATATTTGCCATATCCGCACTCCCTTTTGCATGAGAGTCGAACTCGTCAATCAATGGCGTAAGTGGCTTATTGGATTCGATTATCCTGTACAAGGCCGCAGATGATATGTTTCCCGTTGTTAATGGACGTTCGCAAACATAAGATAACAGAGACAATAAGACGGACTTTCCGCAACCCCTTGTCGGGGATATTATCATAACCCGTGGTGCGTATTTTATTTTTCCGTCAGCCTTATATGGCAGATATGACGCAAGTGTCCATAATGATAATGCGGTTTCTGCATGGTCTGGCAAAACAACATATCGGTTAAAAACATTTTCTAGTTCAGCGACCAATTCTGCACCATTTACAGGATTTGCATACGGTATTGTAGCGGGGCGTATAAGTTTATTGTCTTTGCTCATTACAGCCCCCTTTGTCTGCCGGTAATAGATGGATTAGTATCCAACCATGCAAAAAACTTGTCGCAATCGATTAATATTTTACGCCCAAGATGTTTTACAGCACCACAATCTTTTAACCCGTTCAGTTCTTCATAAAACAAAACGTTTCGCAAACTGCCGATTGTGAATGCTGGGTATTCTTTACAGAATTGATTTACTGTTTTTAAATTTCGGTCATTTGTCATAACTTACTCCTATTTTTATTTTCTTCAAGCGACCCCATGTCACCTGTTGTCATGACCAGTATGAATGTAAAAAACAGCGTTTTTTGTTGTTACTTAACTAAAACAGTGTCTTACTTAAGTAAAGCACCCAAGTCCCATGTCTGTGCTTCGCCTTTGGGCAACCAATATCTCTTTATTGTCTCTAGACTTGGCAAAGCTACCCCATTTAAAATATCTTTATTTTTTTCTTCCGCTAATTTTTCCCATACTTTTTGTGCCACTTGTTCTTTGGACAACGAAGGTCTTAGCTTCAGTAATTCGGCAGCCTGTTTGTTAACCCATTCTTTTATTGGTGCGTATTTTTCTTTCTTTTTATCCCCCTTGTGTTTGTTGGTGCGTTTTATATTTCGCAATTGGAACAAAGCTTCACTGTATGCCATTATGTTATGTGGGGCATTTGGCATAAGTACATGTGCAAACGAAAACATTGGCACCGTACCATATTCATACATATTTGTGTTGTTTTCTACAGGTGTCGAATTTTTTACTTTTTCTAAAATTTCATTAACAGATGATTTAGCTGTCATTTTAAATCTCCAAATATTTTGTTGGTCATTACTTGTTGTACTGTTGACTGTTTGTGCAGGTCTGATAGGTGCGAATATCGTTTTGTCATTTGCAATGATTTATGCCCAAGCAAATCAGCTATTTCGCCTGTTGTTACATTGCTCATGGCCAAATAAGACGCTGTAGTGTGTCTTAAGTCATGAAAACGAAAATTTGTTATCTTGGCTTTTTCTAATGCTGTGTACCATGCATGATTTATGTTTGCGTGCCCCGTTAAACTGCTGTATCGATTTGGCGGAAACACATAAGTCGAATTTCCGTGTGCTTTTTCCAAGTCTCGCAATATCGACAATGCCGGTTCGATAATAGGTATCGTTCGCTGTTCGCCATTTTTAGTTTCGTGCAAAATCGCACGGCCGTTACCCGTTTCCAGATAAAGGTCTATGTATTCCCATTTAAGAGATAAAATTTCGTTTTTGCGTGCACCAGTTGTAATGGCGAGCAAAACAACAGGGTACAAAATAGGATTGCTGGATTCTTTGCATGCTGATAACAGACTTGCACGCTCTGTGTCCGACAAATATCGAACACGTCCACGTGGTTCTGTGTATTTATTTATCTTGGCCATTGGGTTATGTGAAAGCCAATCTAGATTTTTGTAACCATACGAAAAAACTACCGATAACGATGCAATATATCTGTTCATGGTTGCGGCAGACTTTGTTTTGCCACGTGGAGTCGGTATCTCTGCTATTTTATGTAATGCAGATGTCAAAATATCTGGTTTTATCGCAATTAAAGCATATTGTCCAATAAGAGACTTCCATATTTCTAAATGTGCATTAATGTCGGTGTTCTTGTTCTGTTTTTTAGGATGTTCTTCTTTTAGATACTTGTCTATTAATTCGGATACAGTTCGCCTGTTAGATTCAACAGACGGTAAATATTTGCCGTCCTTGATAGCGATTTCTGTTCGTTTTGCCCATTCTTCTGCTTTTGTTTTTTGGGCAAATGTGTTTGAAACACTAGGGTGTCCCTTAATACGAACAAGGGCACGATATGATGTTTCGCCTTTACTGTTGATACGTTTTTCAATAGTTGCCATTTCTAGCGCTCCTTTTTGTTGTGAAACAACCTGCGGTTAACCGATTTCATTGTTGTTCGGCTGATTTTTAGTAGCGACTTATGTTTCTGTAAGTAGTTATTGTATTCGTTCGTTATAAAATAATGTCGTGTTATTAAATCTGTAAATAAGTCTTCAAATATTTTGGTATGTTTTAGTCGTTTAATTCGTTTTCTGTCGTCGCTACATCCAATATAACATACATTTTTTAAATTTGTTGACAAGAACATAAATTTTTTTGCAGACAACAGATATTTAATCTGTGTCATAAATTGACATACCCCTTGTAAATCAAAGCTTCGTATTGTGCGGTTATTGTCTGTAGTGCAGTTGTGGTGCACTAACATGCTAAAAGCGGTAAAATACATGCTGTTTAGAACGGATAGATTTATTGTATTGTATGGTGAACAGCTGTCAAAAATGCACCATGGCTGTACCACGGTAAAATTCGTATCATTGTATTTTATTGAATTTACACGGTTTTTATAAAGGAAAAAGCAGATTAGCAATCTGCTGCATTACCACTCTGCCAACGCTCCATGCGTGGGGTATTATATCTGTACAACACTTTAAAATCAAGGGTAAATTTTCGGTATTTTTAACAAATTTATCTTATATAAAAAAATCCCCAGAATTGGGGATTTTTTTAATGTTCTTCGCCAATGTGTTCTGGCTGATATATTTCAACATCACGCGTCATTGACAAGAATTTATCAGCACGACGAGATGGTAATTCATCAACAGGTATCGCTTGCAATTCTGTAATGTGTTTCGCCACAGAATTTGCCAGCAATTCCATAGTTGTTTGCCAATCTGTATGCGCACCCCCAGCCGGTTCTGGAATTACTTCGTCAATAACATTTAGGTCTGCCATATCTTTGGCTGTCAATTTCATTGCAGTTGCAGCATCAGCCTTAAACTTGTTATCACGCCACAAAATACTTGCACAAGATTCCGGTGCAATAACAGAGTATATCGCATTTTCCATCATTAATACGCGATCACCAGTTCCAATGGCAATTGCGCCCCCAGAACCGCCCTGTCCCACGTTAACAGCGACATACGGTGTTGCAACAGACAGGCCAGCTGCAATAGATGATGCAACCGCTTCGGATTGACCACGTTCTTCGCCTTCGCGGCCTGCAAATGCGCCCGCTGTATCAAACAATGATATTAGCGGCAAATTGAATTTTTCTGCCAGTCGCATCATACGTTGTGCCTTGCGATATCCGTCTGGATTCGGCATACCAAAACGATGTTTCTGACGTGTTTCAATAGTTCGTCCCTGCTCTTGCCCGATAATGACCGCAGGTATACCACGCCAAAAACCAATACCAGAACCCATCGCAGCATCTTCGGCGTACAATCTGTCACCTGCCAGGTATGTCCAACCATCAACAATACCATTGATATAATCAAGAAAATGCGGGCGATTTTCGTGACGCGCCAACAGTACTTTATCGTATGCCTCACTTTCGCCCATACCGCGTATTTTCTTTGATATATCATGCGCAGGTGTTGAAACATTAATTGGTTTTGCTTCTCGTTTTTGCTTGGTCAATACCGCCAATATATTCGCCAATGTATCGTGCAAATCACCACGCGCAACAACCATATCAACCATTCCATGTTCGTACAAGAAATCAGCTGTCTGGAAATTAGATGGTAACTTTTCGCGAATATTTTGTTCAATCACACGACGACCTGCAAATCCAACACGTGCGCCCTTTTCTGCAATATGAATATCACCCAACATTGCAAAAGATGCTGTCACACCACCAAATGTCGGGTCTGTCAGCAATACAATGTATGGAATACTATTTGCATGTAATTTATTCACCGCAACGGTTGTACGCGCCATCTGCATCAAAGACAAGATATTTTCTTGCATTCTGGCGCCACCGCTAGACGTAACCATGACAAACGGTCTGTTTTCTGCAACAGCGTGTTCAATCGCAGCAATAATTGCATCGCCCGCAGCACGTCCCATAGACCCCATCATAAAATAACCGTTTAATACACATACAGTCGATGGAACACCACCAATTGTACCATCTGCTGTTGTAACAGCATCATAACAACCTGTTTCAGAACGCGCATCTGCCAATCTGGATTTATATGTAATTCTGTCTTCGAATTTCAGCGGGTCATCAGAAACATTTGGTGGTGTCAAACGTTCCCAAGAATTATCATCAAACAACAGGTCAAATCGCTGTTTCGGACTCATAATAAAAGCACGTCCACAGCGTGGGCAAATGTATTTGTTTTCTTTATAGTCTTTGTAATAAACCAATTGACCACAAGATTCACATTTTATCCATAACAATCTGCGAACACGTTCATAGCGTTCACGATTATGGTTTTTTATGCCCGACTTTTTACCAAACAACATAATTATTATCCGTTCATTTTTTTAGTTAATTCACGACTTGGTTTGAACAATATTGTCGTGCTGGCAGGTAATGGCATTGGTTTGCCTGTGCATGGATTATATCCAATTTTTGTTGCGCGTGCACGCGGTTGAAAAGTACCAAAACCACGTATTTCAATTCTGTCGCCATTTGCAACAGATTCAATCATATGATCTGAAATAGTATCCAATATTGCAGATGCATCAGTTGTGCGCATATTTTTGAAGCGAACTTGAATTGATCTTATTATATCTGAACGTTTCATTTTTATATTCCTTTATCTTGTCTGTATATTATTGATTTCTTATCGCATTTTATCAAGAACAAAGTTTAGATTCTGTTATGAAAAGCTTCCTGTAATTAAATTTGCACCTTTTTGATAATCTGTATACGAAAACAAAAAAGGATTTTTATGTCAGATTCATGTCAAAAAATGCCACTTATTGGAGATATTGCGCCCGAGTTCTATGCCAGTACCACAAATGGTCATATATATTTTCCACATGACTTTAAGGGAAAATGGATTGTATTCTTTTCGCACCCATCTGATTTTACGCCTGTGTGCACCACAGAATTTGTTGCATTTCAACGCAGTATTTCTGATTTTGAAAAATTAAATACAAATTTGATTGGTCTGTCTGTGGGCGCCTTGTCGTCTCACTTGGCGTGGTTTGATGCAATTGAAAAAATGAAAGATGGGCTAAAAATTACTTTCCCATTAATAGATGATTTAAATATGAAAATCGCAAGATTATACGGAATGATACAAGAAAACGCATCTGACACACATGCAGTTCGCGCAGTGTTTATAATAGATCCCAAAACAATAATTCGTGCGATATTATTTTACCCTGCAACGCTGGGTCGAAATATTGAAGAAATAAAGCGTATGTTGATTGCGTTACAAACCGCAGACAAATTTAATATTGCAACACCTGCAAATTGGTCTGTGGGCAATGATGTTTTAGTGCCTGCCCCAAATACAGCCACCAAAATGCGCAAAAATAAGGAACCTTGGTTTTTAACATACAAAAAATTATCAAAGAGAGAAATATATGATAAAATTCAAAACAAAACTGACCATAAAAAATAATCCCGGCAGTGATAATCCTGTATTTTATTGGTTTAAAATACCAAGGGAAAGTCGCGTATGTCCAAAGGCACACCGTCGCGTTCTGGATTCCACTGAAATTGTTCCATAATAACTGTTTTGTCAGGATTAAATTTTACGCCTTCGGATTTTAATTGGCGATATTGCACATCTGGCATACCAGGATTTAAGACGCCGTCTTTGAATACAACACGATGCCATGGCAAGTGCCAATACGCCTTGTTGTTAGATGCATAGCCAACAAAACGCGCACATTTTGGTCGTCCAATCATTTGTGCGATTTGTCCAAAAGTTGCAACACGCCCATATGGTATGCGTGCAACGACATCATAAACCTGTTCATTAAATGTTTTTGTCATAAAATACAGTGTATCGCAGACATAAAAAAAGTCAAATAATATGGCTTGCAAAATAATCCCATGGCGGTTATAATCCCTGTCACGGAGACGTGGCAGAGCGGTTGAATGCGCGCGACTCGAAATCGTGTATACGGCAACCCCGTATCAAGGGTTCAAATCCCTTCGTCTCCGCCAGAATTTACCCCGCAATATGCGGGATTTTTTAAACATCAAAATTATAGTTTTTGACGGATTTTACAATCGCGGCAACCAATTTGTCTTGGTGCGCAGATGTTTTTAATAATTTTTCTTCGGACGCATTGGACAAATGCCCCAATTCCAGTAACGCACCCGGCACAGTTGAACGCAATACCGCAAACGGCGCATGACGTACATCAGGCCCAGGTTGCTGTTCAATCGATGATTTCTTGAATGAACGGGCAGCACCAGTGGCGTATTCTTCACTCATTTCTGCA
>JAZQUA010000005.1:0-34271 GCA_045631065.1 Candidatus Enterousia sp.
ATTCTTCAATTTTCTTTTTACCCATTGCCTTACGCACACTGTCTGATTGGCCGCGTGTAAATCCAGCCAATGCACGTGTCAATTGCATAACCTGTTCTTGATAAACGATAATTCCATAAGTTTCTTTTAATATTGGTTCGGCGCGCGGATGTACATATTCAATAGGTTCTTCGCCATGCATACGGGCGATAAATTGCGGAATAAACGCAATAGGCCCCGGACGATTTAACGCATTTAATGCAGAAATTTCCAAGAAATTGGTCGGATGCATTTTGCGCAAAGTCTGCTTTACAAACGGGGCATCGAACTGGAATATACCTTCGGTTAATCCTGCCTGCCATAATTTCATTGTTTTTGGGTCATCTGTTGGAATTTGATCTAAATCAATATTTATGCCACGCGTTTGCTGAATCAGACGTGTTGCGTACTTTAACACAACCAAGGTTTCCAAGCCCAAAAAATCAAATTTAATCAAGCCAGATTTTTCCAAATACTTACCATCAAATTGGCATGATGGCAATGGGTTGGCAGGATCACGATACACTGGCGCAATCTTAGTCGTCGGTCTGTCACCAATAACAACACCGCACGCATGCTGACCTAAATTACGTAACGAACCTTCCAGTTCTTCGGCAACCGTTACAACCTTGTTCAAGTCTTGGTCATTATTCAAGATATCTTGAATTTCCCCAGACATATCAACAGCTTCTTTTAATGTCTTGGCATCCTGCGGAATTAATTTTGACAATCTGTCAGATTTAGAATAGGGCATACCATAAACACGCCCAATATCACGAATTGCACCACGTGCCTGCAAACTACCAAATGTAATAATACGGCATACAGAGTCATGCCCATACTTATCACAAACATATGCCAATACACGCTCAATACCTGTCGGTTCAAAGTCCACGTCAAAGTCCGGCATAGATATACGATCCGGATTCAAAAATCTTTCGAACAATAATCCATATTTCAACGGATCAACATTTGTAATACCCAATGCCCACGCTACAATAGAGCCCGCACCAGAACCACGACCGGGCCCCGTTAATACATCATTATTACGACACCAATCAATATAGTCTGCAACAATCAAGAAATACCCAGGGAATCCCATACCAATAATGACCCCCAGTTCAAATTCAGCCTGTTCATAATAAGGCGCCGTATCTGTGATATTATGCTGTTCCAATCTACGTTTCAAACCAGCCATTGTGTTATCACGCAACATTTGACATTCTGTTTCTAAATCATCACCAAAACGTGGCAACAATGGCTTTTCGTGAACATTAACCATAAAACCACAACGTTGCGCAATACGAACAGTGTTTTCAATTGCTTCGGGCAAGTCAGAAAAAATTTCTGACATTTGTTCATATGACTTAAAGTATTGTTCGGACGATTTACGTGCACGTTCTGGATCAATAACCTTGGTCTGACCCAAGACACATCCCAAAGCGTCTGCAGATTCATAATCAGAATCCGCTGCAAAACACACATCATTTGTTGCAACAATTGGAATATTTAGCTCTTGTGCAATCTTTAAAAAACCAGGTTCTGTCTTGATTTCTGCATCCAAACCATGTCGCTGAATTTCAATATAAAACCTGTTGCCGAACAGTTTTACAAATTCTGATGCATAAATTTGTGCCTGATCATCTTGACCATTTAACAACGCCATACCAATTGGCCCAGTATGTGCCCCAGACAAACAAATCAAACCGTTACTGTGTTCTGCCAATTCATCCATAGTAACATACGGACCCAAATGATGATTTTCCGTACGCATATACATTACTTTGTTTAAATCACATAAATTCAAATAACCTTCGTGATTCTGTGCCAACAACACAACCTTTGACAGCGATTCAGAGCGCAAAATCTTTGGATCTGCCTTGTGATGATTCAAAGACAGTTCAACCCCAATAATCGGTTGCACTTTGTTCTTTGGCATAACATCTGAAAATTCTGCACACCCAGACATCAAATTCGTATCTGTCAAGGCACATGCAGGTTGACCCGCCGCCAAACATAATGCAGGTATCTTCTTGATTGTCAGGGTACTGGCGCCCACAGAAAACCGTGAATGTGTACGAAGATGAACAAATTGCCTTTCCATGTCTGGCACCATAGCAAAATGCAAAAATTAAGGCAACCCAATATTTCCTAAAAAACACAAAAAAATCGCTGTTAAGCGATTTTTATTTTAACTTAGCTTTATATCTGTTCCAATACTTTAAAAATATCGTTGTATCGGTTGTAGGATTATTTGCAATTGACAATGTATCCCAATCAATTAAAGAACAAATATTCATATCATCATCGAATAAAAAATTTAGCATATTCAAATCAAAATGTGCCAACACTTGCCTTGGTTTACGGCACGGCTGTTCAACTGTACGTTGTTGCAAACTGTTCATAAAACGTTCTTTATTTGGTATATCATCAACCTTAATCCGTTGCAATTGTCGAATAACCCCATGTGCTTGTTTTAATATTTTATCATAGTTTTCTGCAACATATTCTTTATCAAAATCAGTAATAGACTTACCCGGCACACGTTCACACACATACATTGGAATTATGGGATGCGCAATAACATGTGGCACAGCAACTTTCATACGTTTTTCAACATAATCCGATAAGAATTCAAAATCCTTTAATTGTGCATATGTCACATTTCTAAAAATTTTTACAAAATAAGTATCATTAACTACACATACCATACGATTTAGTGTAATTTGCCTAATAAACTTCACTGATTTCACATGTACACCATACGTCTTTTTTACAAACCTTGTTACAACCGGACGAAACAAAAAAGTATTTATACGTCCACGCCACTTTTGACGATTTTTAGAACCATAAATAAAACAAGATATCATATTACTGATAAAAAACGGTATCTTATACATAATCCACCCTCAAACAATCATTAAAAACTATAATGATTTTTAACCGGTTTTTCAAGAAAAAATTCCTGTATTATTCGTAAATAAAACCCCTGATTTATTCAGGGGAAATATTTTAGTTCAACTTGCCACAACAATGTTTAAACTTTAAACCGGAACCACATGGGCAGGGCGCATTTCTGCGTGAATCACCCATAGCCTGATTTAATTTTTCATCATGCTTTTCTTGTTCTGCTTGCTTTGCTGCAACATCTTCACGAGTAAGTTCCATACGACTGATATAAGACACAGACATAATCTTAAAATTATTTATCGTATTTTTAAATAATTCCAACGCTTCACGCTTATATTCATACAATGGATTTTTCTGGGCATAGCCACGCAAACCAATCGCGCTTTGCAGATAATCCATCTGTTGCAGATGTTTTTTCCATACTGCATCCAATGCACCCAACATCATCTGTTTTGATGCCATCTGCATCAATTCTGGGCCATATTTAGCAACCTGTTGTTCATATCTGCGATTTGCCAAATTTACCAACGCTTCATAAGCCTTGCGTTCTGTGATTAAATCATCTGTTTTCCATTTTTCGATATCTGTAATATCCATCGCAAACGCACGTATCATTGCATTATGGATAGCTTCCAGATTCCAATCAGCCGGCATTGCTTTTTCTGGCATACTGTTTTCGCAGATAATTTCAACAACATCTGCAATCATTTCATGTGCCAAAGGCGACAAATCATCGGAAACCATTAAATCGTCACGCTGCTTGTATATAACAGTTCTTTGTTCGTTCATAACATCATCATATTTCAGCAATTCTTTACGTGCTTCGAAATATCTTGCCTCAACGCGTTTTTGTGCTTTTTCCAACGCCTTGGTTATCCAAGGATGTGTTATCGCTTCACCTGTTTTCAATCCTAATGTTGTCAACATACCCTGCAGGCGAGATGCGCCAAATATACGCATCAAATCATCATCCAGCGCCAAAAAGAATTTTGAATCCCCAGGATCGCCTTGACGTCCAGAACGGCCACGCAGCTGATTATCAATACGACGTGATTCATGACGTTCTGTGCCGATAACATACAAACCACCGGCATTCAACACATGTTTTTTGTTTGCTTCAATTGTGGCATATATTTCTTTTTTCTTGTCCTCAAAATCAGGTGCATCTGCATCCAGCTCTGCAATCAATGCTTCTGCATTACCACCCAGCTTAATATCAGTACCACGACCCGCCATATTTGTTGCAATTGTAACAGCACCTGGCGCACCAGCCTGTGCAACAATTTTTGCTTCGGATTCATGATGCTTTGCATTTAACACAGCCGGATTGATATTTAGCTTTTTACGAACAATTGCTGCCAATTCTTCGGATTTTTCAATTGAAACTGTGCCAACCAAAACAGGCTGTTTGCGTTCAACACAATCTGCGATTTGTTTTAATATCGCATCATATTTTTCATCTTTATTTAAATAGATTTCGTCATGATGGTCATTACGTGCCACAGGACGATTTGTCGGTATAGACACAACACGCAGTTTATATATTTCTTCAAATTCTGCCGCTTCTGTCATCGCAGTACCCGTCATACCGGACAAAGTCGGATACAAGCGGAACAAATTCTGATAAGAAATACTGGAAACGGTTTGATTTTCAGGTTGAACAGTTACATGTTCTTTGGCTTCTATTGCCTGATGCAACCCCTTGCCAAAACGACGTCCTGACATAACACGACCGGTAAATTCATCAACAATTAAAATTTCACCATTACGCACAACATAGTTCACATTTTTCTGGAACAAATGATGCGCCAACAGCGACTGTTGAATATGCATAACCAACGCAGCATTTTCAGCAGCATATAAATTGTCACCAATCAATAAATCTGCTTCTTTTAACAATCGCGTTACGTTATCAACACCTGTTTCAGTCAAAGTAACATGTCTGTCTTTTTCATCTTTTTTAAAGTCTGAGTCTGTCAGTTGTGCAACAACCGCATCAACCTTGACATACAGTTCACTGGTATCTTCGGATGGTCCAGATATAATCAGCGGTGTACGTGCTTCGTCAATCAAAATACTATCAACTTCGTCAACAATCGCATAAAAGAACGGACGTAAAACCTGTTGTTTTTTTGTGAATTTCATATTATCACGCAGATAATCAAAGCCCAATTCAGAATTTGTTACATATGTAATATCACAGGCATAAGCTTCTCGTCTTTCTTCATCTGTCATATCATGCTGAATAATACCAACAGACAAGCCTAAAAATTTATATACTTCACCCATCCATTCTGCGTCACGTGATGCCAAATAGTCATTAACAGTAATCAAATGCGCACCTTTGCCATGTAACGCCTTTAAGTACATTGCCAATGTCGCAACCAGCGTTTTACCTTCACCAGTTTTCATTTCTGCAATCTGGCCATTGGTCAAAACCATACCACCAATCATCTGAACATTAAAATGGCGCAGACCGATTGTACGAACAGATGCTTCACGTACCAATGCAAATGCATCCGGTAAAATATCTTTTTCTTTTTCACCAGCAGCAAGACGCGCACGCAATAAATTTGTTTGTTCCCGCAGCTGTTCATCAGACATTGCGTGATACTTTGGTTCTAAATCATTGATTAAAGACACAGTTTTATCATAACTTTTAACCAAACGGTCATTTGCAGACCCTAATAATTTACCAATAATATTTTTTACCATCTTTCTTCCTTAAACTTTATCACGAGATATATAGCAATTTTCGGCCTTGCGGTCAAGTTACTTTATGATATAATAACAACAAATGGATTAAACAAGTCCAAATATAAAAAATATTTCAAAGTAGGGGGAATAAATTCATGGCAGAACAAACAATTCAACAACTGAAACCAGAATCAATCACCAGTGACGTGTACATTATTGCCCCAACACAAATTGAATATATCGCACATATTTTTGGAAACACTGTTGCAGACACAATGAACATGCGCACATTTGCACCAAAAATCCGCCAAATTGCAGAGCATGCTTTGCGCCACGCATTACAGTCTGCGAAACATATGGGCGAACAGAAATAAATATTGAATTTCATCAAAATAATGATAACATACCCCGCGTACGACGGGCTGGACATGGCTGGCACCTGCCAGAGGAAAGTCCGGGCTGCATGGGACAACGCACCGGCTAATATACCGGGCAGGGCGACCTGACGATTAGAGCAACAGTGACGAAACGATTTAGTTCGAGTGAAACGGGCAATCTCTGCGTGCAGCAACTTCAAATAGACCCCCATATATGTGTCCCACATCGGGGGCGGGTAGAAGGCTTGACATATGCAGTAATGCAATATGCAGATTAATCATGTCCACTACCATATACGGTATATGAAAATGTACTGAATATTGGCAGAACAGAACCCGGCTTATATGCTTGTCTGCAAAAAACGCACCCTCGGGTGCGTTTTTTTTACATAACCTTGCCTTGATTTGGATAGAAAGTCAGCTGAATATCCTGCCATTTTTCATATTCATTTACAGGTAACATACGAAAGGGCTGACATGTATCAATCGCATCTTTAATCGTTTCCAACACATACGCAAATGCAACATCTGTTTCTGCACGCGTCGCAGATTCAAACCAAACATCCTGTACCGTACCATTTTTTCGCATTTTCAAATGCGCTACTGCACGAATATCCGCAATATCAGGTCGTCCATTATCAATCACCCAACAACGTGTCATCGCAACACGTAACGCATCAACAACAGATATTGTTAACGTTCTATCCAGCGACAAAACTTCACGATTAACCTTTATAACACGTTTTTTCTTTGGTGCATTTTCATTTTTTTGTTCTGTTTTTTTATCAGTCGTTTCTTCCTTAACTTCTTTCTTTAACTCTTCGACCAAAGTTGTTGATTTTATTTCTGTTTTTTCTATTTCTTGTTTTTGTTTCTTTTGTGTGTTTTCCTGCTTTTTCTGTTGTGTTTTTTCCGATTTTTTATCTGGCACACCAACATTATACAACTTTGTTTCATCACCTGAAACAACAACACTATCTAAATCAATTTCAACAATTTGAATTCTATCTGGCGCAACCAATTTTGCACGTTTTAATACCAATGTTGCAGACGTTACCAGCACAGCAACCAGTACCAAATGCCCGCAAATAGACATCATTATATTTTCTGCTGAAAATTGATTAAACTTACTCATATTTTACTCTGGCTGCGTTCTAAGTCCTACTTTCTGAAAACCTGCATCTTTTAGTTTTCCCATAACCGACATAACAGCCCCATAATCTGCATGCGTATCACCGCTTATCATTATTGTCAAATCTGGATTTTCGCCACGCATTGCCACCGCACGCTTTACGACATCATCACGCGACATTTGTGTTTCTGACAAAAAATAACGTCCTTGCGAATCAACGCTAATTTGAATTGCATGATCTTGTCCCGTCATCGCAGATGTGCCTGCGCGCGGTAATTCCAAATCAATCCCTGTTGTCATCATTGGCGTTGTAACCATAAACACAGCCAACAACACCGTCATAACATCAATCATTGGTGTTAACTGAATACCACCATCAGATTGTCTTTTTCTTAATCTGGACATATCATCATCCTTATTTTTTGCACTTTAATTCGCAAACATCCTGACTTAACTTGTCATACAAATCATCAGACTTTTTTGCAAAATATTGATGTGCAATCGCCGCAGGAACAGCCGCAATCAATCCCAGCGCTGTTGTTCCCAACGCAACCGCCAACCCAGGCGCAATAACACCAATACTGACCGACTGATTAATACCAATCGCTGCGAACGAATCCATAACCCCCCAAACTGTACCAAACAGCCCGATAAAAGGAGAAATATACGCAACCATAGACAAGAACCACAAATTCTTATCGAACGGCGCAATTATCTTATCCGCAGCTATCTCCAAATTACAATTATTTTGAACACAGACAGGCGTTCTTTTAACAGCCTTCCACAAACGAATTTTTTCAATAATAATCGCCCAGGACATAACACTGAACGCAACCAAAACCAATGACACAAAAACTGTCATTAAATCACTTGTGAACAAGCTTAATATTGAAAAATTATTTTCCATTTTCCTTTCCTTTTTTCTCTTACATTAAAGCACTAATTAAATCCTCTGGTATACGTTTAGGGCGCATATCACAGCCTAAATACGCTACTTTTAAGTTAATTATAGCATATTCCGCACCATCTTTCACGAACTTTTGTTCAACACGAACAACAGCTGCCCCGACATCCACCATTTTTGTTTCCACAACAAATTCATCTGCAACCCTTAATGGTTGAATATACTTAACATTTAATTCTCGCACAACAAACCCCACATCGTCGCCATACGATGTTATACCGCGCAACCAATTCATTCTGGCACGTTCTGCAATTTCTAAATATCGTGCATGATAAACAATACCCTCGGCATCTGTATCCGCATAAGCAATTGTAAAAGGAAAAGAATGTACGCTACTCATTATTATCTTACCACAAATGCACCAGCAAAGTTATTTTTCAAAGCATCACGAACACTTTCTGCTTTACCTCTACTGGAATATCCACCTGTTTGCACAACATAGTTTCCGTTCTTTCCAGATTTAATAATCGCCTGATAGCCTGATTGTTTTAATTTGTCGGACACCGAATCCGCATTAGCGCGTGACGAAAAAGCACCAACCTGAACATAATAATTTCCACCAGAACCAGCCACCGATTTTACATTTACAGCATTTGATTTCCCTGTTGAATCTAAACTTTGCAATTTTACACGCGCAGTACCAGTGTTTATCATATCAAGTTTCTTGGCCGCCGCACGCGACAAATCAATCACACGATTATCTACAAACGGACCACGATCATTTATAACAACCGTTACTTTTTTATTATTATCAAGATTTGTAACTCGCAAACGTGTCCCAAAAGGCAACGTTTTATGTGCAGCAGTCATTGCATTTTGGTTATATCGTTCGCCACTAGCAGTTTTTTTACCATGAAATTTTGGTCCATACCAAGACGCCACACCCGTTTCCGAATAATTCTTGGCGTCCGCCAACGGATAATAGGTCTTGCCAACTATCGTATATGGCTTTAAATTAGTTTTATATTGTGTACCACCAGTTGTCGCACAGCCAACAAGCGACAGCACAGCCAAACAATAAATAACAAAACGCATCATTTTATCAATCCTCTCTCATCAAACCCTAATTCATTTTTTAATCGTAATGCAACACGATGACGCATTTCATCAAACACACCACGCAACACAGGTTCAAAATTAAACATTTTAGCAAAATCATCGCTAAAAAACATTTTCCAATAGAAATTATCTGCATATTCACCAACATACGACAAATCCTTGGCACACATATGTTGAACAGCTGTATCTAAAACATCCAATACCTTGACTAGTTTTGATTCAGAGCTTTCGCGCATATCATATTCGTCAAACCGCACACGAATATCATCATTTTTTAATAGATCTACAATCTGCCCAATTGCAGCACATTCATCCACACGTTTTTGTGCACGCACAGCATCTGTCTGTTCATGCAGTGGCACATCATGTGCAATTGCTTCAGGCAAGTCGTGCAACAGACACAGCTCATATACACGTTCCATATTAACTGGATTTTTAAGATATGGCTTCAATACCATTACCATCATCGCCATATTCCAAGAATGCGACGCAACTGCCTGAGGTGCACCATTACTCATTCGCGTCAGACGATATTCGCACTCCAATTTTTCTGCAATTTCAAAGAAATCAACAATGTTTTGCATACCAATTATTTTTCAAGCCCTAAATGTTTATACCCAAGCTCTGTAACCACACGCCCACGCGGCGTACGTTGAACAAACCCCAACTGCATCAAATAAGGTTCAATAACATCTTCGATTGTATCGACTGGCTCTGACAATGCGGCCGACAAATTTTCAATGCCAACTGGGCCACCTGCATAAAATTTAATAATCGTATTCATATATTCACGATCAATTTCATCCAACCCACACCCATCAATATGCAATTGAAACAATGTAGTTTTAATAGTATCGGCTGTAATCTGTTTTTTCCCCAACGCACATGCAAAGTCACGCGCACGCTTTAACAACCTGTTCGCAATACGCGGCGTTCCACGCGCAGACCGCGCCAACATCAGTGCACCATCTGCATCAATTGGTGTGCCCAAAATATTTGCGCTGCGCACGATAATTTTCGCCAAATCTTCTGGTGAATAAAAAGACAATCTTAAATCGATACCAAATCTGTCGCGCAACGGATTAGATAACAACCCTGTACGCGTTGTTGCACCAACCAACGTAAACGGGGGCAGGTCGATACGCACACTTTTAGCACTTGGACCTTCACCCAGCATTATATCCAGTTTAAAGTCTTCCATTGCCGAATACAAAACTTCTTCTATTGCTGTTGGCAAACGATGAATTTCATCAATAAACAACACGTCCATTGGTTCCAAAGCCGTCAAGATAGCAGCCAAATCACCTTGTTTAGTCAACATCGGTGCGGCAGTTGCCCTAAAATTAGTTCCCAATTCATTCGCAACAATATGCGCCAAAGTCGTTTTTCCCAACCCAGGAGGCCCATACAACAACACATGATCCATTGCTTCGCCACGATTGCGCGCACCTGACACAAACACAGACAGATTTTGTTTCAAGCTGTCATGTCCAATAAAGTCTGCCAACGTACGTGGACGTATAGTCGCAGCCATATCATCAGGAATATTTGCATCTAAAAATCTTTCTTTGTTTTGCATATCTTACAACAACTTGTCTTCTTCATTTTCGCGACCGACATAAGCCTTTAAGTCATTATACATTTGACGTAAGTCTGACGGTTGGCTATATGTCGCATCAGCACCCTTGACACGAATTGTTTCCAAGTCAATCTGTGCTTGTTTTTTCAAAATCTGTGTCAAATGCACACCAAATGCACGTGATTCTTCCGATTCTGCTGCGCCCTGCAATAACAACCCACGATTTGGACGTGGTGACAAAAACGCAAAATCAGACACAGATGCATCAGGCGACACCAATGCGAAACCAGAGATTTCTGGTCTGCGCATCATTGCCTGCAACACATACCACGCCCCCAGCTGATGCCCAGCCAACCAGATTTTATCACTATCTTCGTTATGATTTTGAATCCAGTCAATAACGGTTGCGATATCTAACATATTTTCAGACGTTGTACCAATCACACCTTCGGAATCACCCACACCGCGATAATTAAATCTGACTACAGAAAAACCAATATCCATAAAAGCACGAAACATCGCATAAGACACACGATCATTCATATGGTATTTCTGACGTGGATTTCCAGACAGAACAACCGCCAACGGCGCTGCTTCGACTGCAGACTTGTGATATACAGCATGTAATTTACCAGCTTCACCTGAAATTATAATATCAACCATACCTTTATACCTTTCTTATTATTATTCACAACTAACGTTAGAACAAAGCGAACATAAATTTCAATAAAAATATTTTTGTTTTGACACAAATATCTAAAATGTTCTATGATTTAACCGAGAGAACAAAAGGTCGTACTATGTTAAAACCATTTTTGACATCAATTTTTGCAGTATTCTGCGGATTTTCCGCCTATGCGGCTGATGAAATTATGTATCAGGATTTTCAGACAATTTATACAGATACACCTGTTCAGTCGTATTATGCATACCCAGACGACCCTAATTTTATTCCAGAAACAGAATTTATGGAACGTGCCGACAGCTTAGATTACGACCAAAATATAATCAACGCACGCGAAGCCGAAGCAGCCGCGCACCCAGGTGTAATGTTTGCAGACCGACCAATGGTAATTTGTCGTAATTTTGGTTGTACACGTTTGAACGAACGTATTACTCGTTCTTTCTTATTCAACAGTCTTGCTAATATGTTTATGATGAATGCACATTCACGTGTATATATTTGCGAAGCTGATCCATTTTCACGCGACTGCTTGCAATCTGGCATATCTTTCCCTGTACGCAGTGGAATTGCCAACGCAATGGTTAAAATTCCAAAAGGCACAATTTCACAGGTCAGTGTTTCCACAGGTTTATCCAAGGCAACTGTTGGTATGACATATGAATTCCTGGTAAATGGTATTGACCGCAAATGTGAACCAACAGTAATGGACATTATGGTACCAGTTAATTCCGAAGCGGTTCTGTCAAATCGTGAATTTGCCTGCAATATGACCAGCGACGGTATCAGCAGTGTATCTTTGATTGTAAGTTTAGATTATATTGACTTGGATTACGGCATCTTGGGCGGATATTATTCACTGGGGATGCAAGGTCCAACAACCGGTGGTGGCACAGGATACGCACTGTTCAAAACAGAATTTACAACTGGTGGAATGCAATTCCGCGCATCAACATATGATTTAGACGGCTTGCCAAATAACAGTGCACGCACTATACAGCCTGGGGAATACGCCGTTGAACCAATGAAGAAATGAACAAAACCGTACTTGTTATAGATGACGATGATATCTTACGCAACACATTATCCAAAGGGTTGCGTCAAGATGGTTTTAACGTTATAACATCACAATCCGCAGAATTCGCAAGCGAAATATTATCCAAGATATCTGTTGATGCAATCATACTTGATCGCATGATGTCCGGTATGGATGGTTTAACATTCTTAAAACAAATACGTAACAGTGGAAATAAAACACCTGTAATTATGTTGACCGCAATGTCTGGTGCAGACAATACTATTGATGGGCTGTCACATGGTGCAAATGATTACTTGGCAAAGCCTTTTCAAATGCGCGAATTAATACTGCGCTTAAATAATATAATCGCCCACACATCTATATCTGTAAATAAAACGCCAAATGGATTAAGCTTTTTAGACGACGAATTTTTTATCACAACAGGCAACACACCTAAAATATTTGCATTGTCTGGCGAAGAAAAAAAATTATTACAACAATTAACCAATCCGATGGGAAATATTGCCCCTTCGTCACCAATGGTTGCAAAACGCTTGCGAACCAAATTAAATATAGTATTATCAAACTTGGACATAATAACAGTTCGTGGTCATGGATACAAATTAGTCGACATTTCTGCGGACACAAACAACAAGGACACGATATGAGATTGACACCACGCAGTTTTTTATGGCGTACGATATTGATGATTCTGATACCACTGGTCGTTGCCCAGATTATTGTCGCAAACGCATTTTTTAGCAATCACTGGTCACGCGTTCATAACACATTGGCGCGTACATTATCTGGTGAAATCGTTACAATGATGAATTTTATCGATCAAAACAAAGTTGCCGAATCACAACAACTGGCACGCGACATCGGTATAAATTTCAGTATTCATCAACAGCTACATCGTCCAAAACATAACGACAATGACGCACATGAAACAGGGGAATTAGCATCCGAATTATCAAAACGCCTAAAACGTCCTGCAAATATTTATATGGACAAAGGCAAAAGGTTGGTATTTATTGACGTACCAACAAAAGACAACCAAATTGCTACATTTGGCACGTCATTATACCGTATTTATTCAACCAGTACCGAAGTATTTATAATATGGTTGCTGGGCTCTATATTAATCGTATCTATACTGATTTCACCATTTATTATCATGCACACACGCAGTATCAGACGCATTGCACGTGCTGCCAATCGATTTGGTCGTGGCTTGGATGCCCCAGGATTTGTCCCAAGTGGCTCCAAAGAAATTCGCGAAGCAGCAGCTTCTATGATTACAATGAAGGAAAGACTGGACAGATACAATCGCACACGTACAGATATGTTAAATGCAGTCAGCCATGATTTAAAAGCGCCATTAACACGTATGCGCTTGGCCGTTGAAACAAACACCGCATCTGGCGATGATTTAATTCGCGATATCGACCGCATGACAGAAATGGTTAACGGATATCTGGCATTCGCACGTGGCGAAATCCCAGAAATAGAGCAGGCAACAGAACTGCCACCAATGTTAACACGTTTGGCGCGTGATGCGGCACCCGACAAAAAAATTATTATGAATTTTCCAGATTCTCCGGCACAGTTCTATGCCCGACCAATGGCATTGGCACGTGCATTTGGAAATATAATTGAAAATGCTGCTAGATATGCAAAATCTAAGATAAAAATAACCGAGATAGATTCTGCCGACAGTGTTGAAATTATCATTGAAGATGACGGTATTGGAATTCCAGACGAACGCAAGAAAGATGCGCTGCGCCCATTTGTACGTCTTGACGATGCGCGCGCAACAGATACAGGCGGAACAGGGCTGGGACTATCTATTGCGCAAACAGCAATTGAAAATCATGGTGGCCAGTTATTCTTGGAAAATAGTGACCTTGGCGGATTAAAGGTACGAATTGTCCTGCCTGTTTAAAAAAGAACGCCCAAACGGGCGTTTTTGATTATGCATCTTATGGTATTATACTACCGTATTGATTTTTCTTGACTTTTCCGGGGGATTACGTAATAATACATCCGCTTTAATTTATAAACCAAGGGTAAAAATAAAATGGCAGCGACAAAATCGTTAAAAAAATGCGAATTAGATGCTAAATGGTATCTGATTGACGCAACAGATTGCACGCTGGGTCGTTTGGCAGCATATACTGCAAACATCTTGCGCGGCAAACACAAACCAACATGGACACCAAATATGGATTGTGGTGATCACGTTGTTATTATCAATGCTGACAAGGTTGCATTATCTGGTCACAAGGCTGATAAAGATCGTTTCTTCTGGCACTCTTTGTGGACAGGTTCTTTGAAATCTCGCACATTGGGTCAGATGCGTGACGAAAAACCAGAAAAATTGGTTTTCAACGCAGTTAAACGTATGATGGGTCGTCGTACAGCAGTTGCATTGGCAAACCAACGCCTGACAAAACTGCACGTTTACGCAGGCAGCGAACATAAACATGCTGCACAAAACCCACAGGTTATTGATTTCGCAGGTTTGAACCGTAAAAACAAAAGGGGCGAATAATGGCAGAAACAAAGAAAACAGCAACAAAGACAGTAAAAAAAGCTGCCCCTGCAAAGAAAACAGCACCAAAGGCAGCAGCAACAGTTGCAACACCAAAATTGAATGACGCAACATACGCAACAGGTAAACGTAAAGATTCTGTTGCACGTGTATATTTGATGCCAGGTAAAGGCAACATCACAGTTAACGGCAAATCTTCAAACGAATATTTCCGTCGTGCTGTATTACAGATGATTATTGCGCAACCATTTGAAATCACAAAACGTGAATCTGCATACGACATCGTTGCAATGGTTGAAGGCGGTGGTTTGTCTGGCCAGGCAGGCGCTGTAAAACATGGTATTTCCAAAGCATTGGAAAAAGCAGAACCAGAATTACGCGCAGCATTGAAGTCAGCAGGCTTCTTGACACGCGACAGCCGTGTTGTTGAACGTAAGCACTACGGTTACCGCAAGGCACGTCGTTCTACTCAGTTCTCTAAACGTTAATATCGTTTTGAACATAAAAAATCCCCGCTTGGGGATTTTTTTATTATTGCTTTCATTAAAAAACATTGTATAATCACGTGGCAATATAAATAATTAGGGGAAACATATGTTTAAAAAAGAAAAAATCAAAGATTTACATTACTCGGTTAACGGTGTAATTCCAGCTGCTGAATTACAGGCTGCTGCTGATGAAATTTTGTTGGAATATGGTAAAAAAGTTAAAATGCCTGGATTCCGCGCAGGCAAGGTTCCATTATCTATTTTGCGCCAGAAATACAATGCATCTGCATATGGCGAAGCAATTGATAAATTAATGAACAACGATTTAAACAATTATGTTGCAGATAAAAAAATCCGCTTGGCTGGCGCACCAAAGGCTGACTTGGCTGGCTGGGAAATCGGCAAAGATGCTGAATATTCTCTGGAATTTGATATTTTGCCAACATTACCAGAAATTGATTTATCTAAAATCACTGTAACCAAGAAAGTTGCAGAACTGGACGAAAAAGAAGTTGATACAGCATTAGAAAACATCCGCAAAAGCCGCAGCGTTGCAGAAAAGCAAGATGAAAAATACAAGGCTGCAAACGGTGACGTTGCTGTAATTGATTTCAAGGGCTTTATCGGTGACGAAGCATTCGAAGGTGGCGCAGCAACAAAGCATCATCTGATTTTGGGTTCTGGTTCATTTATCCCAGGATTCGAAGATCAAATCATCGGTCACAAGGTTGGCGATAAATTTGATGTTAACGTAAAATTCCCAGCTGATTATCATGCAGAAAACTTGGCGGGCAAAGATGCACGCTTTGCAGTCGAAGTTCATGAAGTCCGCAAACATATCTTGCCAGAATTAAACGATGATTTGGCAAAGCAAGTTGGTCAAGAAACAGTTGATGCATTAAAAGAACACATTCGCAAAATCATCAATGAACAGTATGTCGAAGCAGCACAACGCGATATGCGCAACGAATTGCTGGACATCTTGGCAGATAAAGTAAAATTAGAATTGCCAGAAACATTGGTTGAACAAGAAATGAATATGGCAAAATCTGAATTCGAACGTTCACACGCACATTGTCATGATACAAAATGCGACCACAAATGGGACGAAAAAGCAGAACGCAAAGAAGCAGAACGTCGTGTAAAATTGGGTCTGATTTTAGCAGAATGGGGCACCCAGAACAAAGTAGAAGTAACACGCGAAGACCTGCAACAAGCCATCTGGGCCGAAGCGTCACGTTACCCAGATCCAAAACAAGTATTTGAATTCTATAACAAGAATCAAAACGCATTGGCAATGTTGCGCGGTATGATGTTTGAACGCAAGGCATTGGATGCAATGTTGACACATGTAAAAACAAAAGAAAAGAAAGTCAACGCAGACGATTTGTTCAAACAAGCATCTGTAAGATAACAAAAATCCCCCAAGCGGGGGATTTTTTATTGTTTTTAAGCATAAACCCAACGACATATTGATAAAAGTGAAAGAGAACCGTCACCCCGACGCAGGTCGGGGTCCATTGTATATGAACACAGTGGATACTGGCCTGCGCCGGTATGACGACTCTTTTGGAACACTATGCTACACTCGCAATGATAAAAATTGATTATTTATTCACCAATAACCAAAGTTCCGCCACAACATAACGAAAGCACCCCTAAAAAAATCCCCCAAACAGGGGATTTTTTATGGACATCTGCTGTTTTTATTATACAATCCCAGAAAAACAGGGATAAAAGATGTCTATAAAACAAGATTTTTGTGACGGATGCAATCAACATTGCAAGTTGGGCGCTGTTATTACAGAAAACGCTAATTGGATAATAACCACCAAACCAACCATCAATAATAAAATTTTATTCGGCTATTATGATGAAAAAAATAATTTTAAGTTAATAAAAGGCACCCAAGCAGTAGTAAGACAGGAAAGAGATAATAAAAACGTAGGACTAGCCTTGAACAAATCAAAAGAAAAGGCAATCCAATACGCCCAAATATGCGCAAAACAATACTTAGATTATACAAAACGGGCGGTATTTTTAAATGAAACATTATCATTACATTTACATAAATAAGCCGTAATTATTTAGATAAAAGTAGTGCCGGCAATGTAGCGTACAGATACTACATAAATTGCCGGCACCGCTTTTAGATGAATTATTATAATTTATTTAGCCCTACATAGGTGGGAAACATTCCCCGGTACTTTCCGCACAACAGGCCCTTTCACCGTCTGGCAACAAGACAAAGTCTTCGCCAGTACAGCAGCCATACATATCAGGCGGATTACCATCAGAACATGTTTCTTCTTCTACAAAATATTCTTCCTCGTTATATTCTGTAACAACCGCAGGTTCATCTATTTCAACAACTGGCTCTGCTACTTCGACCACAGGTTCTGTAACAACAGTTTCTGTTTCATATTCTGGCGCTGCAACGAACATATCATCTGATTTGGATGTCGTACCATACGCAGGTTTAGATGCCAAAATTTCCTCTTCGGTTGGGATTGTAACCTGTTCTTCGACAGGTGTTTCAACCATTGGACCAATAACAGGCCCCAGCGTTTCCAACTCTATAAATGGGCTGGTGTTATCTGTATCTTCTGTTACAACATCTGTAACCACATCAGGTTCTGTTTCGGGTTCTGTTACAGGAACAGTTTCAGCTTCGACCACAGATTCAACAACAGGTTCTGTAACATCTACAACCGTTGGTTCAATTTCTGGTATTACCACAGGTTCCAATTCAACCGGTTCAACCTCTATTGGTTCTGGAACAACCACAGGTTCTTCGACAGTTTGTTGTTCAACAACTTCTTCGACCGCAACAGGTTCTGTTTTTGCACCCAGTTCTGGCATTGTATCGTTTGCAGTCTTCTGATAAAACCACAATGTAAATACAGATAAAACAATCAAAACAATCAACAATACATAGTAAAGCATTGTTGGTTTGCCCCCGGACTGTACAGGCGCAACAACCGGCGCAACAGCCGCAGGCGCTTCATTTGTGATTGGTGATACAGGGCGAAAATCAGATTCAACAGGCGCAACAACAATACCTTCATCTGATTTGTATTCATCTGGTTTATATTCAGGCCCAACAACAGGTTCCAAAACATCCTGCACAGGCTTATCAATCTGCGCCAAGCCCCCTGGATTTTTCCAAATTTCATCTGTCTGTTGTTCTGTTAATGGAATTGGTGTAAAACCTTCGAATATTGGGGTTGGTTCGATTTCTTCTTGCACATCAACCTGAACATCATCTGGTTTAAATTCTGTTGGTGGTGTAAAAGACAGCGGTTGAACAAACGTCTCTTGCTCTTCTGCAATATCTGTTGTTGGGATTTCAATCGGTTCAACAATCGGTGCAACAGGCGCCACTTCTTCAAACACAGGCACAGGCGCAAACGGAGGCACTTCTTCTTCGGCCACAGGGGCAGGGGTGCTTTCTTCACTTGTCTGAACAACAGGTGTAACATTTTGCGTTACATTAATCACAGGCATCACCGGTTCTGGCATCACAGCAGGCGTATTAAAATCAATTGGTTTAAACGCAATTTCTTCATCAATGATATTTGGATCTGTATCAAACAACGGTTTGACTTCTTCATCTGCCATATCTTCTGCCTTTGGTTCTGGTTTTAAATTATTCGTAATTTCTGCCGGCACAGGCGCAGCTTTTGCCACAACCACATCTGCTGCAACAGGGCTAGCAGGCAAATTCACATTTAATTTATCAATGATATATTGCGCAACTTCGATTTCATCTTCGGCAGCAGCTAATCGATGTTGTGCATTACTTAAACGTTTTTTTGCACGTTTTAATTTTTCATTTGTTGAATCAATTTGAGATTCCAGACGCAAAATCTTGGAAGCAGATTGCTTTGGCGGTTCTTTACCAATAGCACGTTTTGCATCGGTTAGTTTTTGACGCAATGTTTTTATGCGTGCTTGCAAAGCTTCGATTTTATCATTTGTCTTGTCGATTGTTTCGCGACTGCGACTGGCAGTTAATTCTGCCGCCCCAAGCCTTTCAATCGCAGCACGCTTCGCTGCAACATTACGAAAATCAACCAATGCGCGCAGCGGCTCATTTAACGCAGTGTCATATTCATATGCACGAATTAAATCATCATATTGCGCCAACCCCGCATATTCAACATCCAGTTTTTGATATTTATTATCTTTCTTTGGGCGCACAGTTTCTAAATCAACACCATAATCATTTTCCAAGATATCGTCCCACTTGCGATCACCCACAGGATTTATAACCAACAAAACATTAGGCTTGATATCATTAATCAAGAAATCTATGACGAACACTAACTTTTTATCCGCATCATAATACGCACGAAAAGAATTTCCTGCGATATCATAATCGACCAATGTCAGTGGCTGAAAAAATGTTTCTCTCTCGTTTGTCATTTCAAACCCCTGTTTTATTTCTTCTTTGGTGGCGCAAACTGATAAGCCTGTTTGCAATGTTCATAACAATATGGTTTTCCAACAAAAACTGTTTCGCCACAGAAATGAAAATGTTCTGAATCAGGATCACCAATTGGCCAACGACACTGATTCGGTTTTAAATTTGCCATTTCCAGCGAATGCTGAATTATACGCTGATGCACAGCTAAACTTTTTGCATCTGATTTTTTTACCGCAGGCGCACTTTTTTCTACTTTTGTTGTTACTTCTTTTTTTGCAACAGCCTTATTGGACATCGCCTTGCTTTCTGTTTTTTTTGCTGTTTCTTTTACAACAACCTTTACTGCTTCCTTGGTTGTCTTGGCAGGTTCTTTTTTTACAGCAGACTTTTTTTCTGCAACCTTCTTTACAGTCGTTGCGGTTTTCTTTGCCGTTGCTGTCTTTTTTTCAGTAACTTCTGCACTTGCGGCACCGCCAGCCTTGGCATTCCAACCAAGTCTGTTCAACTTTCCCACAATTGCATTTTTTGACATCCCCAAGCGTTTACCAATTTCAGACGTAGACAGCCCTTTACCGGTCAATGCTTTCAGCTTTTTTAACGTTGCGTTATCCCAACCTTTGCTCATTTTACAAAACCCTTAGATTACATTATAATATGATTGTAACACAATTCCGATTCGAAACGCAAGGGGGAAAAATATGATTTCATACATCTTTTTCATTATTTTACTGGCTTTGGCAGCATTTTTATCCGTCAAAATATCAATTGCTGATTTTCGTCGCAGAATTATCCCAGACGCATATCTGTTTCCACTGATGTTGATTGGATTGATATTGATATCTTTTTATTCGTTTCCAATAAATATTCAAACCGCAACCATCGGCGCAACATTCGGGTACATAATGGCTGTTATCACAGGTCTGGCCTTTGAAAAAATAAAAAATTCAGACCAATCACCGATTGGCATGGGCGATATAAAGCTAATGGGTGTCGGTGGTCTGTGGCTGGGCACAAACGGATTGGCAATTGCACTGATTATTGCATGCATTATGGGCATGATATGGTCACGACAAAATAAACAGAAATTTATACCGTTTGCGCCTTTCTTTTTATTCGGGGGATTTTTGTCTTTTATTATAAATCTATTTTTGATATAATCTGCATAACAGGGACACGGACGTGAGAATTAAGTTCAAGAATTTTATTTGGATTTTTGCTGGATTTGCAGCATTTTTGACTGCATCACATGCATCAACACCATTTTCAAAATATGGCGTAATTCAGAATGTCCAGAATTATTCAACAAACCCATTTTGGGACCCCAGCTCGCCATACAACAACACCAATATGCCACAACCGGTATATGCGACCGGTCCTGATGTTACCACAGATGAATGCCAACGAATCGTAGCCAGCTTGGTTACCGTACAATGTATGGCCCAGAATAATTGTGTCGATACTCAACTTAGTGATATTCGCCCTGCAATCATGTTGCAATTATCACGTATGACAGGTGGTAATTATGCGACTGCGTGTGGCGGGTATTTAGACGGTATATTTAATGAATACGTTAATCGATATGCAAATGCTGCACCACGTGGTGTGCCAACCAGTTTTCCAACAGCAACTGTTCCAAATCCAAACATTAATGGAAATCAAATTGAAATAAAAAATCCACTGGCGCCACAAAAACCAGATTGGGCGATTGAGATGCAAGAACGCAAACAAGAATTACAAGACTTGCAATCTAAAAACGGTTCTGGCAGTGTCGGGTTATATTCTGCAGACTTTCCAACGACATACGCAGATTTGTCTTTTTCGGAACGTATGGCAAATGCCCAACAAGGTTATGAACCATTCAAAGATAACAAGGCATACACAGAACTAAAAATCGAAAGCGAACAAGAATATCTGACACGCAACAAAGACACAAACAGTCCTGATAAAAAAAAAGTTGAAGAAAAAGAGCCAAAAAAAGAAGATAATGGTCTGATCACAGAAGGAATTCCTGAAGAATTTGAAGCTTTGTTTCCATGGTACGGCATTCTGGTTGTGAAAGCAGGCAGTCTTGACAAATATGCCAGCCTTGATTTTCCAATCATTTCCACAGAATATATGAAAGCACATCGGGATGAGTTTTTCCCTGCAAACTCCGACAAAGCTTTGGGGTTGTCTCGCGGATGCACACACTCTAATCATACAGCACACGACAAAGACGTAATTAATCGTGCAACCCACATAACAATGGGCGACAATGACAGTTTTTGGTCAGGCAGTGACTACTATGTATATGACGGCAAAGATGTATATTGGGGCTGGGCAACAATTGCAGGCGAAGTTGCACTGGCCTTATTGACACTTGGCATGTCAGCCGAAGCAAGCGCCGCCAAAGCAGGCATTCAAATGACCGCAGCGGGCACAAAGGCAATTCAAACTTCAAGCAAAGCTATTACCGCTGTAAAACTAACAAATAAAGCAGACAAATTAAATGATGCTGTCAAAGCTGCAAAAGCTGCAAAGTCCGGAAAAAATGCAGCAGAAGTTGCGACACGCACAAAAGCTATTGATGCATTAGCCGATGCAGGCATCACTGTAAAAAAAGGCACATCTGCAAAAAGCTTAGTAAATATTGGCACAGCTTTGGAAACAGCAATATCTACCGCTAAACCACTAAAATGGACATCGTCGTTATTAAAACCTTGGAAACTAGTTGCCTCTGGCGCAAAAAACATTGTACCAACAACTAAGAACTTACTGGGACGTGGTGCAACATGGGCGAAAAGGTTTACAACATTGGGCGCAACAGGCGCAGTAGTTGGGGCAAACTATCTTGGCAAAGAAATTATAAAAGCATGGGGATACAGTTCTGCAGTTCTACAAGATCCGTCAACCGGTGACGTTGCTTTCAACAGTTTTGGATTGTTATCTGACGATGACGAAGAAGGGCGCGAAAATGTTGTATCCCATGGCGCATGGATACAATTTAACACAATTGGAACAGCAAACGAAGAAGATGCATTAAACGAGGCGATGCGTTTTGCAGAAGAATTAACTAAAGACATCAATAACATAAATGCACAAGATCCATTATGTGATGTAGACATTTATGTCGTTCAACCCGCTATCAGCAACCCTGAAAAAATACCAGGCGCAAGATCTGTGTATTACATATTAATGAACGATGATACTAAACTACAAGTACGAACAAAATAACAATGTTTAAACACATAATTTGTTTCCTTGTTTTTTTCTTTCCATACCAAGCAATGGCAACAGATACACAAACCCCATGTGCATCGCAAGTTTTTGCAAATGCGTTGGCGCAAAGCGCCAGTAATGTTAGAGAATCTGATTCCAAAGAAGTTATTCAACAATGGATATATTCCGTCTTTACAGATAAAAACACGATATCAAACGTGCTTGCATGTCCAGAAATTGCATCTGTTGCAGACAATGAAACAATCGCATTTACACCTGTGCAATACATATTCCCAATGGGACGTGAAGTTGTTGTTAAATATGAAACACAACCAAAAATATTAAAACAACGCTTATCTTTGGCAAAGAAACGTGAATTACCAGAATCTGATCCAAACCCACGTATCGGCGCACCGGACGATAACACGATATGGACATATACAGATCCTGCTTGGTATGCGATAATGGTTGTTGAATCAGGTGCATTAAGTAATTTTGTTGGTCCAAATAAAAATAACACAATATCATTAAAATATATAAATGATAATATCGACAGTTTATATCCACAAAACAGCGGTTGTACAACAAAACACGCATTTGCAAGGGATTCAAAACCAATAAATCAGGCAGTTAAACAAACTGTTAATATTGAAAATGATTCTAATGACTATTACGTGGCAGGGGATGCAAATCTTGCCTGGATTGGATATACAGAAATCGCACTTGATGTTGTAATAACTGTGGCAACAATGGGTGGTGGTATGGTACTGACAGGTATTACAAAATCTGCACGCGCATCACGCGCATTAAAGGGATTATCATCCGCACTGGGCGGGTTACGAAAACTGGACACTGTCCAAGATTATATCAAACAATCTGCACGTATCGCACAACTGACAGACGATATCGCCAAACTTGATGATGCCGCAAAAATTGCAGAAAAAACAGCTGAACTTGATAAATTAAAAGACAGCATAAAAACATTAGAGCAGGCCGATGATGTAAAAAAATATAAGGAAGCAGCTGGAACTTTTTCAGACTTAAACAAATATCGCAAGACATTAAAAGGAATCAAAGCTATCAAACAGCGCGGGAATGTCATTGCACGTGGTGTCAAGGCCGCAAAAAGCGCAAAAACAGCCATGGGCGGCAACAAATTAATTACAAAAGGCGCAAAACTGGGACGTGCCAGCAAACTATCTACACGCGTTGGCGATATGTTATTTCAGTCAACAATGGCAAATCTTGGACGACTGGGAAAGATGGAAACAATTGGTGGCGCAATTTATGGTGGCATACAATTCGTTGGCGGTATGATGTACGACTTTACAGAAACAAGCACAGGCGATTTTACAAATGACATCGAATTTAAACCACTGCTGTTATTATCCGCAGACGATTTACAAGGTGAACAGGCTGACAAAATAAACTATGGCATGTGGTTAATGTGGATGGGCGATTCGACAAACCCTGCCGATGATGATGCTGCATATCTGCAAGCAATGGACTTTGCCGCAAAATTCCACGAAGATTTAATGGATGTACAAAATGATAAAAACACACCATGTAACGTTGATATATATGTCGCAAAACCAATACTTAAAAATCCAGGCACAGCCGATTCGGAAATTTACTATCTGATTATGAATGATGTACCATGGACAACAAAATAAAAACAATAGATTCCCATTGTATTTGTTTTAACTTTTTCTTATAATACAAACAACAAGGCAAGGGGACAGATTATGAAAAAAATATTATTATCTGCAATTGCAGTTTTAGTAACAATCGGCTCTGCAAACGCATATCAGGTTTTATCATCCAAAGAACTAGGTAAGAACGATGCAAAGAACCAAAATATTGTTGTAAAATGCACAACCGATGCAGGCAAGGTATCAAATCAAACATGTTCATTACGCAGATATGCAAAATGCACTGGCACCGGCAGCAATAAACGTTGCAGTGGCTGGCAACCATGGCGTGATTTACGCAGTCCAAATACAGAACACAGCAGCTGGCAGGCCGCTGCATCCGCATGCTGTCGTGCCAAAGGATTGCGTTAAAACAAATAAAAAAACACCCGTTTGGGTGTTTTTTTAAATCTCTACTTTTATTATTCAATCCAAATCAATGCGCGTCCTTCACTAACAGTCGCTTCACTTGGTTTGCTTAATGGAATAGAATCAAATCGCTTGTCATTACCGGCTGCAACTTTATCAGCCCCTTCGCCAACAGGCAAACGTTCAATATTAACCGTACCTGTGGTTAAATTATTCGCATTATTAACATAAGACTTTGTTGGTACTGACGGTCCCGCAAATGCATCAAAGCAAAACATACAGAAAATTCCGACCATACAAAAGCGCATATTCTTTCTCCTTGATATCACGTTTTGTATTATAGCACATACAAGCCTATAAATCCAACAAAAAAAAGACATAATCATATGTCTTAATTTAGTATATTTTCCGCAATCAATACGGCTGCCCCACCATCGGGTTTGCGCCATAAGTCGTCTGCACTTTGCAAATCAGATATCATTTTGTTACGTTTTGATGGTATTGTTAACTGCTGAAACGCATCCAGTACTTTTTCTGCATTTGCATCCCCACCCAAGCATTCCGGATACACACCACGATTCAACAATATATTAACCAATGACACCCATTTAACCTTTATCAATCTGCGACCAATCCAAGTCGTTATTGGATTCATTTTATAAACCACAACTGTTGGCACATGCAACATTGCCAATTCTGCGGAAACAGTACCACTGGCCGCAATTGCGATATATGTCTTTGAATATAAATCGTATCTATCTGTTGCAGGCACCAACTGCACCGACACAGGCCATTTTTTCACCATTGTTCTGACATAATCAACCGTCGTTTCCACAGTCGGTATTACAAATTGATATTTACTGTAACCATTTCGCACCAATCTATCCACGACATCACGCATCAATGGCAACAACTTTTTAACTTCGCTCATCCTGCTGCCGGGGATAAGGGTTATAATTTTTTCGTTTTCTTTTGATTTATATTTTCCAACCAAACCATCTGCAATTGGATGACCAACAGCAACTGTATCTAATCCATATTTTGTAAAATAAGGTATTTCAAAATCAAAAAATGCATACAGCTTATCAAATATCTTTGCATACTTTTTTGCACGTCCAGACCGCCATGCCCAAACCTGAGGAGCAACAACATGATGAAAGCGCAAACCACGCGCAATTAATTCTTTACCAGCATCACTTTTACGAATTTGCTTAATAACACTTTTTGCAAACCCAGGCGAATCAATTGTCAAAACCAAATCTGGTTTATATTCTAAAATCGCATCAACGGTCTGACGAATACGTTGCGTTAATGTTTTTGCGTGCGCAACAACCTCTATTATTCCCATAACAGATAAATCAGACATTGGAAACAGCGACTTTAAACCTGCGCGCTGCATATTTTCACCGCCAACACCTACAAATTCAGCAGTCGTCGCATGCGACATAATATGCCCACCCAAGACATCACCAGACACTTCACCTGCGATTATAAAAATACGCTTTTTATTATTCGGCATTTTTTGCAGTACCAATTCCACGTTTTGAACGGTTTTCAATAAAGTCAATCGCATCCATTGCATATTTATTATTTTTGACTTCTTTGCGAACCTTGGCCAAGCGTTCCGTCACAGTACCTTCGTCTGCACGAAATACTGCAGAATATACAGAATGAATCGCATGCATATCTTCATTAGAAAAACCATGGCGCATCAAGCCAACACGATTAATTGTTCGATATACAGCGCGCGCACCATCATAAATTGCATACGGCAAAACATCATTACCAACCCCAGACATCCCACCAACAAATGCGTTACGTCCAATGCGTGCAAACTGCAACACCATTGCACCACCAGACAATATTGCAAAATCTTCGACTTCTACATGTCCTGCAACTTGAACCAAGTTAGACATTACAACACTGTTGCCAATTTTACAATCATGTCCAACGTGTGCATTAACCATAATTTGGCAGTCGTCACCAATCACAGTACCGTCTGATGCAGGTGTTCCAGAATGAATTGTAACATATTCACGTATTTTGCATCGTTTTCCAATTCGTAATCCTGTCATCGTAGATTCATCTTGCCATTTCAAGTCTTGACTCATCACACCAAGCACTGCAAATGGATAAACAATAGAATCATCCCCAATAGACGTTTTTCCATCAATAACAACATGTGAAATTAATTCAACACGATCGCCCAAGACAACATTTGCACCGACAATACAATATGGTCCGATTTTACAGTCAGCGCCTAATTTAGCACCTTCGTGAATAATTGCTGTTGGATGTATTTGCATATTAATTCTCGCCTTTTATATATTTAAACACCAAGAATAATATATTATTCACACAAGAATTTGTATTAAATAAATATAACAAATTATAACAAACCCTTGAATTCGTGCCAAAAATTAATATCTGTTGTATTCGTCCAATATACCAACCCCATCGCACTTATTACAGGCATAACAGTAATAATTCCAAAAGTGATTAAACTGATTGCAAATAATTTATTCCCTAAATCCAGTGTGGATTTTTGCGAATGTACAACAGACAACGCAAAAACAACAGCACACACCACCAAAGCCGCCAAATACACTGGTACAGCTTCTGTCAAAACAAACAAAGACATCATCAACAATGCCAAAACACGCCCCAACCATTTTAACTTTGTAAAAACAGACAAATGAATTTTACCGCGTGGTGTTATATTTGATGCAACCACCGCAGCAACAGCAGACACTCCAAACACCAAGACCGCCAACAAATGAAAAACAGTCAAATTTCCCAACTGACCGAATCTAAAAAATTCTGGTTGCATTAATATCGCCAAAACAGTTGTCATCATTACCAAAACACACCCCCCCATTGGACGCATTGCGCCCCCTGCGAAACGACCGAACAATGCACCTGATACTAATGCACCAATCTGTAAAACAGGTCCCCACCACGCATGTAAATCAGATAATCCAACCATTACAAAAACCGCGATTAAAACCAACCATTGTTTCCAACCCATATGGGGCAGGGGACGTGTACGCACATACGAAGACACAAATAAACTGGTCAAGAACACTATAACTGCTGTCATCATTGGCAATACAGACAAATCATCACGCAGCACAGCATAATTACCACCAAACAAAACAATCCAACAAAAAATAAAAAAAGCAGTCCACACAGACACCTTGCTTAACAAATTATCGCGATTCCAACCGATACGCGCGATAAAATCGTTTCCATACATACGCACCATAAAAAACAACGGCAACATTAATACAGACCACCATAAAAAAGCAGGCCCAATCAATGCCACATTATTGAACGCACTTACTGCACTTTGCACAACCGTAATATCGTTTAACATACACTTGCCTTTTGATTTTTATGGTTTATTATAAATGCATATGAGTACAAAACAAGAATTTTTTACCTTGATGGGCGGTCGTGTAACCATGCACCGCAGTTTTTATAATCCAACATCAGATGCTGTATGGTTGGCTGCATTTGCACCGCAAAATGCAAAAACTGTTCTGGATGTTGGCATTGGAACAGGCGGGGTATCATTATGCCTGCTTGCGAACAACCCAACCGCACAAATTCTGGGCATTGACAATTCTCCAGAAATGCTGGCAGAATGCCGCAAAAACATTGTACTTAATGACAAAACAATTGAATTAATCGAAGATGACATTTTCAAATGGCGCACCGAACGCACATTTGATTTAGTAATAACAAACCCACCTTATTTTACAGGCACACCTGCACGACACCACGCGCATCATAATGTCGATTTAACAAGATGGGTTGCGCGTTGTATGTGCAGACTGCGCCCAATGGGTACATTTTGTATAATTACAGATGCAACAACTATCGCAATTGTGTTGCCCGAAATGACAAAAAAGCTGGCAGACATTAATATATTTCCACTTTTTGGCGCAAAAGATACCGCTGAACGCGTTTTGATCTCAGGTCGTCTTGGCACACGTGGAATAAGTGTAGTCCATCGTGGCCTGCCCATGAATTACGAGCCTGTTTTGCGTGATGGCTTGACTATTGCAGATACGTTGTCTAAAATATCCCAGACATGTTAAATTTTGTAACACGATATTTTACATCTTTGTGGGCGTTTATTACATCGCCTTTTCGTGCAATTTGGCGAATGATTGCGCGAATTTTTCCACCACGCCAATTTACTGTTATGGACACACCAAATGGTAACGTATATTCTTATGAACAGACCAGTTTTTGGCGCTTTACACGCTTTTGTGGTAAGGTTGGATTATTTTTATGGGCAACATGGTCAACATACGTTTTTGTATATCATCGTCCATTATTACAGATGCGCACACAACAATTAGAGCAGGTTCGTGACACACACGCCAGACACATGACAGATTTGCAAACATATTTGGCAAAATACACTGTACTTGCACGTGATATAAACATAATTGATGATAAAATTTTAAGTGCAAAAGATAAATCTGACAAAGAAAAAGAAACACTTATGAACAGTCGCAGTAAGACTTGGGGCGAACTGGAATTTCTGCGCACACGTATTGTTGAAATGTTAAAAGATGAAGATTATGCCCCAGAATATATTAAAATGTCTGAGTTGGCGGCTGAATACGAACTGACACGTGCAGAAAATGAAGATTTAAAGAAACGCAACACACAAATACTTGAATCTATGTTACAGATTGCCGAAGCGGACAATATAATCGTTGATACGGTTGGCACAATAACTAAAAACAATACCGAAGAATTACAAAAAAGCATTAAACAAATCAACGGGACACTGGCAACATTGGGCTTAAATGAGAAAAGCCTTATCAGAAACGTAAATAAATATTCCAGCCCACTGGTTGGGTCTGCTTTTACACCTATTGAATTTAACAAAGATTTAGATGAAAAATATCAAAAATTGGCTGACGGTCTGGAACGCTGGAATGGGCTGCGTCGCCTGAATGAAGTGTTACCATTGGGCAAACCAGTAAAATCAAGAATCACTTCAAATTATGGAACTCGTAACGATCCATTCACAGGCAAACCCAAAAAGCATCGTGGAATTGATTTTGCAGGAAAAATTGGCACAGAATTAATGGCTGTTGCGCCTGGACGTGTTGTATCTGCAGGTGAACGTGTTGGATACGGTACAACTGTTGAAATTGATCATGGTCTTGGGTTCACAACATTATATGCACACTTGTCCCAGATAAATGTATCTCGTGGGGATTGGGTACGTCCCGGGACTGTAATCGGTTTGGCTGGGTCATCCGGTCGTTCAACAGGGCCGCATCTGCACTATGAAATCAGATACAAGGGCGCACCATTTGATCCAACAAAATTTGTACAAGGGGAAAAATAAAATGCTGGCATTTACAAACGCATCAGAAAAGCAATCACCAACTGTTATCGGGGCAGGTTGCAAGGTTACAGGCGACATAAAAACAGACCATAACGTTCAAATTCATGGCGAAGTCATCGGTAATATTACCGCAGAAACTATTGTTATTGGTCGTGGTGGCATTGTTGTTGGTGATATAAACACACCTGTATTGTTTCTGCATGGCACCTTAGACGGTTCTGCAACAGTAAACACTGCAAACATCTTTAATGCTGCAAAAATGACAGGCACATTGGCATATAAAACATTAAATATCACAGGCAACACAGGTCTGGATTGCAAATTATCAAAACGCAATGAAGAAGACAAAGGAAAGAAAGATGAATAAAAATGTATCACGTGTTTTTATTGCAGCCGACCATCGTGGTGTTGGTCTTAAATTATACTTAATTGAAATGTTGGCCGCAGCTGGTTATAACACTGTAAATCTGGGTGTAGATGATCCAAACACATCTGTTGATTATCCAGACGTTGCTGCAACACTTGCTGATGCAATGTTGGAAGAACCAGATGCACGCGGTATCATTATTTGTGGCACAGGCGCAGGTGTTATGATTGCCGCGAACAGATACAAGCACATTCGCGCTTCGCGTTGCAATACACCAAATCAGGCACGCGATGACCGTTTCCACGATGACACAAATGTACTGGCATTGGCGGCAGATGATATTGATATCGAAGTTGCATTTCTGTGCGTCCAAGCATTCTTGGAATCACCATTTGATGCATCAGAGCGTCGCATCAGACGTATTCAAAAGATATCATAAAAAATCCCCCAGTTCGGGGGATTTTTTTATTTCAACTTCTTGGTCCATTCGTTATCTGGGAAATTCAGCTTCAACATTTGCGCATATCCATTGGCTTGTTCTGGCAAACCAATTGCAGTATAACATTCTGTCAAGCGATACATTGCCTCTGCTGTCATAACTGTTTCTTGGGCATCTGTGACAACAGATTGCAACCGATTTATTGCACTGGTCCAGTTTTCTTTTTTCATATCATTACGTGCAGAATACATAACCTTGCCAGCAATATAGTTTTTCAAAATAATTATTTTATTTTCCGCATTCTTGGCGTATGGGCTACGTGGAAAACGCTTTACCAGCGTTTGAAATTGTTGCAGCGCGTATGCAGACATCCCAGGTTCACGACGAACATCACTGACCTGACGATAATAACACATTCCGCGCAAATACATTACATACGGAACATCAGCATGCCCTGGATGAAAACGCATAAATCTGTCTGTTGCCAACAGCGCACCAGCAAAGTCACCATCAAGATATTGCGAGTATGCCGCCATAACCAGCGCATCTGCTGCATATGGGCTAGATGGATATTGCGTTTCTGCTTTTAAAAATTCAGCCGCCGCCTCTTCATAATTTTCATCATTAAACTCCGCATATGCCTTGGCATATATATCAGACAAAGGCAAATCTGTAACAACAGTATCATTTGTCCCAGCGCATCCAGCCAACATAACCATTAAAACCGATAATAACACAAGTTTTTTCATAATTTAATTCCTGTCTTGATTTTCACTTACCTAACGCAGTATAATCTAAACTATGAAACTAGGCAAACATATTTTCGGGGTTGGTGCCATGACAGGCATCAGTCGTATATTTGGATTTGTTCGCGACATGCTGATTGCGCGCGTACTGGGGGCAGGGCGTATGTCTGACATATTCTTGGCCGCGTTCAAGTTACCAAATATGTTTCGTGACCTGCTGGGCGAAGGCGCATTGTCTGCAATATTTATTCCTATGTACACAGATTCTAAAAAAGATGAAACATTTGCCCGTAATGCATTTTCATGGCTGATGGTTCTGTTACTGGGCATAACAATATTATTTGAAATATTTATGCCACTAGTGGTTTGGTTCTTGGCCCCTGGCTTTGATGCAACACCCGGAAAAATAGAGATGACTGTTATTATATCACGCATAATGTTCGTATACGTCATCTTTATATGTGGCGCAGCTTTTTTATCTGCAATACTTAATGCTTTTTCAAAATTTTTATTGGCGGCATTTATGCCTGTACTGTTAAATATTATGCTGATATGCGCATTACTATTCGCCATGATGTTTGGCAGTACACACATATTATACCTGATGGCGGGCACTGTTGTACTGTCTGGCATTATTCAGTTTGGTGTTCTGTGGTCACGCATTCGCAAGAATCATTTTGGATTATATCTGATTAAACCACGATGGACCCCACAAATCAGCAGTATGTTTAAACGCCTGGGGGTCAGTATTGTTGGCAATGGATTCTATCAGATAACAATCATTGTCGGCACATTGGTTGCCAGCTTTCAAAGCGGGGCTGTATCGTGGTTATACTATTCTGACAGAATCGTACAATTACCATTTGCGATGATTGGATTAGCTGTTGGCACTGTTTTGATGTCATCTATATCAAACGCACTGACAAACAATAATATGCGCAGTGTTTATATCCAACAAAATTCTTCCCTACGTCGTTCAATGATGTTGATATTACCATGTGTGGCTGGGTTATTCGTTTTGGCGGAACCAATTATCAAATTCTTGTTTGAATACGGCGCATGGACATCAGAGTCAACACACGCAGTGGCGCTGGCTATTATGATTCAAGTATTTGTATTACCAGCGATGCTTATCAGTCAAATATACAATAAAACATTATACGCATCCCAAGATGTCAAAACACCTGTCAAAACCAGCATTATATCACTAAGTGTGGCAGCAATATTGTATTTATCACTGTTCCCATTTGTTGGATATCTGGCGATTCCGATTGGTATTGTCATCAGCGGTTATCTTAAAAACTATCTGCTTGGGCGCGCATGCCATAAACGCGAACTGGTACGACATGACGGACGCACAGTACGTGCAATTATTGCGTTTGGATTATTGTCAGCAATACTGGGGGTAATATTATCAACAATAACCATTTCAAGCATTTGGACACTGGGGCTTGCAATCGCCTGTTATGGTATAATATACTTGCCAACCGCATACATAATTGATCGAAAAATTTAACATATAAAATAAAATTTGAATACAGGGCTTTTTTATGATAAAATAAAATCATAAATGTAATGGAAGGAGTCCTAAATCATGAAAAAACTAGTTTCTTTGGCGGCATTAACCGCAATTTTGTCAGGCTGTGCAGACCTCAGCTCAACCGGCAGCAGCAACGCCAGCTATGGCACAGAAGGTTTTGGTGAAGAACCATTGGTTGCAACGGCCGCACCATCAGAATCATTAAATGATGCATATTTATTGGCAGCCGCACCAAAGTACTTTATTGGCTCTGCATACAAGGTAGAAGATGTACAATACATACCTGTTGAAGATATGACATACAACCAAACAGGTATTGCAGGCATTGTCCCAGCAGAATTAAACGGCACAAAAACCAGCAATGGCGAAGTATTTGATATCAATCAAATGGTCGCAACCAGCAAAACATTACCATTACCAACAATTGCACGTGTAACAAATCTGGACAACGGACAATCTGTTGTTGTACGCGTAAACAATCGTGGACCTTTTGTGAATACACGCTTGATGGACTTGTCACCAGCAGCGGCACAATCAATTGGTCTGAACGGTCAGGCAAAGGTTCAAATCCAAGTTATGCCAGAACAATCAATCGCTGTTAAAAACGCAACACTTGGCACAACCGCACAACCTGTTG
>JAZQUA010000006.1:0-9124 GCA_045631065.1 Candidatus Enterousia sp.
TACCAAATGGATTGTTCAAGAATATAGAAGGAAAACCACTGTCCAGTATGTTTAGCAACACATTCAATAATTGTTCAAAATTAACCGGCTATATCCCAGCGAACACATTTGAAAAGATGGATTCGACTGATTTTAATTCTGCAACAATGAGTGGTATATTTACTAATACAGCGCTTGATACACAGTGTCCAGCAGGTATGTATCAGTACATTACAGGCTTTGAATCTGCATGGGATGGCAAGGTGTCGTGTGCCCCATGTCCATCTAATTCCAGCAGTACGGCCGGTGCAACATCATGTACATGTAATGCCGGGTATATAATGATTGATGGTGCGTGTGTCATCTGTCCAAAGGGTTCATACTGTGCAAATGGTATTAAATCAGAATGCGACTCCGGTACCTATGCTGATAAAGAGGGTATGAGCGAATGTACCGCATGCCCAGCCGGCAGCAATTTGTACAAGGGCGCAATGTATATGGTTGACGGTGTTTATGGTGCGACATCAATCGATTCGTGTGGGGCGGTGTACTACTTTATGCCAGAGAATCTATTGAAGGCTTCTGGTATGCCCGAAGAAATAATCGCATCAGATTATGATCCAAACGCTGATGTAAATAAACGTGGGATGATATCCACCACATGTTATTATGATGCAAGTACACGGCAATATACCAAGAATTGTTTTGGACAGATTGCGATGTGTGAAGGAGGATATTATACCAATGTACAAATAGATCCAGAAGGTGATGCGCCAACGTTTGAAACAGATACATTATCAGAAATGTTGGATACATATTGTGTGCCGGTGGGTACTGGTTATTGGTCGCCAGGATTGCCACATACAGATTTTGATAATTTAACCGAAGAAGAACTCTTACTAACTTGGGGGCGTAGTGCGTGTCCAACAGGATTAACAACGATTGGTTATGCTGTTGGTGCGGATGAAGCAGGGGACTGTGGGCGTGTATTGCATGTTGATGGCAAAAAATTGTATTTGCGCAGTACAGAAAAAACAGATGTATCGTTGCATGTAAAGGTTGATGGCGTCACATTCTTTGGCAATATGGTTGTCGGAGATAGAAAAATTAGTGCTGGCGCAGACAAGACACTGAAAATCAAACACAATGGACAGATATATTCTGTTTATGACGACAGTGTAAATTAATGAAAGAAAGGTGAAAGCAAAAAATCCCGCGTTTGCGGGATTTTTTGTTTGTGGTTGGTGTTAGTGGTGAAATACGTTTAAAACGTAGGTCTGGGCCATTGTATTCGTACACAGTGGATACCGCACTCGCGCCGGTATGACGGACACAAGAATTTATTTCAAACTTTCTGCGGCGGTGCGCGCCAATGTGTCAACGCGTTCGTTCATTTCATCGCCATTATGACCACGTACCCAATACCAATGTATTTGCTTGGTCGATGCAAGTTTGTCCAGCTCTTGCCATAAATCTTGGTTTTTTACAGGTTTTTTATCAGCAGTACGCCAATTGTTTTTCTTCCAGTTTTTCATCCACTGTAACATACCGTTTTTTACATATTGGCTGTCTGTGTGTATTTCAAGCTCTTCATGTCGTTTCGCCGCGTTCAATGCGCGTATAACAGCCATTAATTCCATGCGATTGTTGGTTGTGTTCTTTTCGCCGCCACTGCGTTCGGCTGTATTTATGCCGTCTGTGGCGACAAATCCCCATCCCCCTGGGCCAGGATTCCCAAGACAACTGCCGTCTGTCCATATTTTTAGCATTTTTATATATTCCCTTTTTATGTTATAATATCATACATGAGTTACAATTCCAAAGACTTAAAAGAAATGGCACGTGCTGTGCGGGCGTATGCGTTGCATGCGTTGCGTTCTGCGCACAGTGGACATATTGGTATTGTTTTGGGGTGTGCTGATATAATTACAACGATTTATGCGAACTGGATGCGTCATGGTCATGACAGATTTGTATTGTCTGCGGGACATGGCAGTGCACTGTTATATGCAGTGCTGAAATTATCTGGATACGATATTGGAAATCTTGAATCTTTCCGTAAAATTGGCGGGTTGCCGGGGCATCCTGAATATGGAATTGATGGTGTCGATGCAACCACAGGACCATTGGGGCAGGGAATTGGAAATGCTGTGGGAATGGCATTAGGCGAGAAAATAAATAAAACCGATTCGGTTGTTTATTGCTTGTGTTCAGATGGCGATTTAATGGAAGGGGTTGCATCCGAATCGATTTCTTTTGCAGGTCGATACAGATTAAATAATTTGGTGTTATTGTGGGCCGATAATGGTGTCAGCATTGATGGTGTTGCACAGAATGATGTTGATGTTGCGCAACGTATGATGGCTGCGGGTTGGAATGTTATGTCTGTGGATGGCGATGATTTTATGCGCTTAAATCGTGCGCTGCAAAATGCGAAAAAATCAAAGTTGCCAGTCTTTATTCAATGCAAAACACAAATTGGATGCGGTTCCAGTCTGGCGGGCAGTTCAAAAGCACATGGGTTTGCATTGGATGATTCGGAACTAGAAACACTTATTCGTGATAATATTTCTGAACAGGGAAAACAACTGTGGACGGGTGTTGCATCGGAAAATACAGAAACTTTGTTATATAAAACCGAATCGGTTGTGCCAAATGTTGTTCTGCCAAATGTTGGCGATTCGATTTCAACGCGTCAGCTGTCTGGAATTTATCTAAATTTATTGTTGGACGCGGGTGTAAAGCTGGTCGGGGGCAGCGCAGATCTTGGGGACAGTACAAATACCAAGGTTGCGGAATCACGCGTGATTAGTGCAGATGATTTTTCAGGGAATTATATAAATTATGGTGTACGCGAACATGCGATGGCTGCGATTATGAATGGTATGTCTGCGTGTGGGTTGCATGTTTATGGTTCGACATTCTTGGTGTTTAGTGATTATATGCGCCCAAGCATCAGGTTGTCTGCGTTGTCTGGATTGCCTGTGATATATGTCTTTACGCATGACAGTATTGCTGTTGGTGAAGATGGACCAACGCATCAGCCAATTGAACAATTGCCATCGTTGCGATTGATTCCCAATTTAAATGTGTTCAGACCATGTAATGGTGTTGAAATAGTGTACGCATGGCAACGCGCATTGTCAGAAAAAACAAGACCAAGTTGTATAATTTTATCGCGTCAGGCGATTCGTTTGATAGATACCCCGCTGGGCGCAGATTTGTCGCGTGGTGCGTATGTAATTCATTATGCAAAAACAAAAACAGCACGAATTACATTGATTGCAACCGGCAGTGAGGTTCCACTGGCGGTACAAGTTGCTGAAAAATTGGGTGATATGGTTCAAGTTGTGTCTATGCCGTCTGTTGCGGATTTTAGAATGCAGGATAATGAATATAAACAAAAGATTTTATCTGGCTTTGTCGTTGCAATCGAAGCGGCTGCAAGTGCACCTTGGTTTGAGTTTGCAGATGCAGTAGTTGGTATTGATCGATTCGGTATGTCTGGCGATGGTGATGCGGTGTATGATGAACTTGGGTTTAATGCAGATGCGATTGTTTGTGATATAAAAGATAAAATTAAATGACGGATTTTGTTTTTACTTTGTCATCTGGCGATGAAATTCCTGTGATAATCACAACAAGGCGTGGTTTGCGTAATATTACATTGCGACCCAAATTTGTGCCAAAGCGTGAAATTCATATTTCAAAACCTTGGTTGGTATCGACCAGCGCAGCGATTCGTTTCTTGAAATCAAAACAACGATGGGTGGAATGTGTGTTTCAAAAATGTCCCGATAAAATAATGCTGAAATCTGGTGATAAAATAGAATTTTTGGGGCGCAGCGTTTTGCTGATTCATGATGCGAATCTGCGTTCAAATCGATTCGATGCGAATGCGTGTGTTTTGTATGTTGGTGGCGGGGCAGATATGTTTGAACGTCGCGTGCGTGATTTTATAAAGGCGGAATTTTTATTGGAAGTAAAGAAGTTAATTCGTTCTGCGCCACGTGAATTTTATCCAAAAAAAATTACTTTGCGTGACACGACCAGTCGTTGGGGCAGCTGTTCTAGTACAGGAACAATGTCTTTTTCGTGGCGCTTGGCGTTTGCGCCAGTGGATGTTATGCGATATGTTGTGATGCATGAATTGGCGCATACGCGACATATGAATCATTCGGATGCGTTTTGGGCAACAGTACGCGATTTATATGGTGGCGGGGTCGAACGTGCAAAGCGTTGGTTGGCACAATACGGTGGTGGATTACACAGGTATTTTTAAGTTGCTTGGGAAATAGTGCCTGTGGCGGTGAGTGCTGATTCGGTGTATAGTGTGTATATCCCAACGGGGCATATACAAAATACAGATTTTAAAAGCCAAGGAAATATCTTTTCTTTCGTGATTTGTGTGGATGGTATGCCCCACCCAGTTAAAAAACTTGAAAAATCAAAAAAATGTACTAGAATTAAACAGAAATGATTAAAAAATTGAATATCTTTTCTGTTTTTCATCACGCCCAGTTGGGTGGGTATTAGCATATTGTTTTTTTTGTGATATAATTGACACGATACAGTGTCGCAGATTTTCGTATTTTAAACATAGGAACAAAAAATGGATTTAAAACCAACAAAACCGTTATCAGGTTTTATAGAATTATTACCGGTACAACAGCGTTGCTTTGACTTTTGTGCGGCGCGTATGTTGTCTGTATTAAAAAATGCCGGATTTAATCAGCTGGATTTGCCGGCGATTGAACGTGCCGAAGTGCTGACAGATAAAGATAATTGGGACGAAATCGAAACGCAGATGTTCTTGTTCCAAAAGGGCGATACAAAAATGGGGTTGCGTTATGATGGGACTGTTGGTCTGTCGCGTTATGTTGCAGGTCATCTGAATGATTTGGTTTTCCCATTTCGTGCCAGTCAATTTTCAAAGCGTTATCGCGGGGAACGTGCACAACGTGGTCGATATCGCGAATTTTATCAGATGGATTTGGATATAATGGGTATTAACTCTTTATCGACTAATTATGATGCGGAAATTATTTCTGTGATTCAGCGTACATTAAATTCTGTATCAGAATTTATCGGTGATAATGCTGTTTATGTTGGTTCAAGACCATTCTGGGATGCTTTGTTTGATTATTTGGAAATGACAGATAATCAGAAAAAAGATGTGTTCGTTTTAATCGATAAAAAAGATAAAATGGGCGAAGATGACTTTGCCGAAGGCTTAAAAGATGCCTTAAATAACACAGATAAAGAAAGTCAAATTAAATCTGTATTTACAAATGGTTATTCTGCATTCTTGAACAAGTCTGATAAGTTAAATGCGGCAATTTTAGAACTGCAAGATTTTATGAATACGTTGGGGTGTTTTGGTGTGAAAAATGCCAAAATTGATTTGTCGATTGCGCGTGGTTTGGCGTATTATACAGGGTTGGTTTTTGAATTTAAGTCGCTAAAATATCCAGAACTGGGGACTGTGGCCGGTGGTGGTCGTTATGCCGACTTGGCAGGAAAATTCAGCAAAACCAAGATTATTGGTGTTGGTGCTGCGATTGGCTTTTCAAGAATCTTTGTTGCGTTGATGGAATCGGGGCAGATTGATTTAATGCAATTTGAATCACCTGTTGATGTGGCAGTACTGTGTATGGGAAATGAAAATTTACCGTATGCTGTATCTGTTTTAAATGCTTTGCGTGATGAAAATATTGCGTCAATTGCGTATTTGGATACAGAAAAGAAGTTTAAAAATCAAATTGAGTATGCTGATAAAATAAAATCTAGATTCAGTATGATAATTGGCGAAACAGAGAAAGAAAATCAACTTGTTGCGCTGAAAAATATGATAACTGGTGAACAGGTGGCTGTGTCTGTGGATGATGCAATAAAAACTATAAAGGCGATATAATGATAGTTGAACAAAAGTTAAAAGATATTCAAACGCGTTTTGCTGATATCGAAGCCCAGATGAACTCTGGCGATGTTTCAGGTGACGAGCTGACAAAACTGTCCAAGGAATATTCAAGGTTGGCAGAAATTATTCCGTTGATAAACGAATATTTTCAAGTTGTGGCGGGTATTGCAGATGCGCGTGAAATGCAAAATGATGCAGAATTGCGCGATATTGCAACAGAACAGTTGCACGAATTGAACCATCTGTTGCCTGATATTGAAAAGAAGTTACAGATTGCACTATTGCCGCGTGATGATGCGGATGATAACAGTGTTATTATGGAAATTCGTGCAGGTGTTGGCGGTGAAGAATCTGCGTTATTTGCAGGTGATTTGTATAACCAATATAAATCGTATGCTTTGCGTCAAGGTTGGAAAGTAGAAGTTATCGAAGAAAACGCGACATCCTTACGTGGATATAAAGAAATAGTGTTTAAAATTGACGGGGCGGGTGCATACGGACGTATGAAGTTTGAATCTGGTATTCATCGTGTACAACGTGTGCCGGAAACCGAGGCGGGTGGACGTATTCATACCAGTGCTGCGTCTGTTGCTGTGATGCCAGAAGCCAAAGAAATTGACGTTGTTATCGAAGATAAAGATATTCGTATCGATATTTTCCGTGCATCTGGGGCAGGTGGCCAGCACGTAAATAAAACAGACAGTGCGATACGTATTACACACTTTCCAACAGGTGTTGTGGTTACATGTCAAAACGAGCGCAGTCAGTTACAAAATAAAATTGCTGCGATGGCGGTTTTGCGTTCTAAACTGTATGAAAAACAGCGTATGGAGCAAGAAAATGCCAGCAATGCATCGCGCCAATCAATGGTGGGGTCCGGTGATCGCAGCGAGAAGATTCGTACCTATAATTTCCCGGAACAGCGTGTGACAGATCATCGTATAAAACTGACTTTATATAAGTTAGATGATATTTTGGCGGGTGGTGTCGCGCTGGACGAGATGATTGATGCTTTGATTGCAGCGGATCAATTGGAGCGTTTGGCAAATATGGAGTGATGCTGTGCGACGTTGTGCAACAATAAAAGCTGTTTATACATTGTGTGAAAAGGCACTTGGAGGGAAGGCGTCCGCTGAATATTCGCTGTATGAAAAGCGGTTGCGTTTTCAGCGTAGTACATTGCGTAATTGTTGGCAGTCGTATAATAGTTTTGTGTTGCATCAAGCGGATGTTCGGGATTGGATTTTGGAGTTCGAGCAAAAGGGCGGATTTGATAAAATTGTCGCCGATACTTGGCGATGGTGCCTGGGTATAAATAAAAAGTTGCCTGTAAGGATTGTGAAGCAACGTTAATAAAAACACGCCCGTTTGGGCGTTTTGTTGTGTTTAAAATGTGATTTTTATTGTGAATCTGTTCGTTTTTATGTAAAATATGTCTTGCTATGGAAAAAGAAAATGAAGATTTTATTGATCGGCCGGTTGTTATGGTTGGTCTGATGGGGGCGGGGAAAACCAGTGTTGGTCGTGCGTTGGCGCGCAGACTGGGTATTCCGTTCGTTGATTCTGATAAAGAGATAGAGGCGGCGGCCGGTTGCAGTGTTGTTGATATTTTTGCAATGTATGGCGAAGAAGAATTTAGACGTGTTGAGCAGCGTGTTATTGAGCGTATATTAGATACGCCACCTGCGTTAAAAGTGATTTCTACGGGCGAGGGTGCTTTTATAACTCCTGCTGTTCGTCAAATGGTGTTGGATAGGGCGTTGTCTGTATGGTTAAAGGCGGATTTGGATTTGTTGGTAAAGCGTACGTGCGCGCGCGATACGCGTCCGCAGTTGTTAAATACAGATAGCCGTAAGATTTTAGAGCAGTTAATATCAGAGAGATATCAAACTTATGCGTTGGCAGATATTGCTGTGGAGACAAGCGATGAAAATTTACGTAAAACACTGTATAAAGTTTTAAAGGGTATAGAAGAATATTCGTGCAAACAAGACAAGGAGTAAAAAATGGCTAAAAAGAATAATATATTTAAAGAATTTAGTTCTTTTGTTCAACGTGGTAATGCGATTGATATGGCGGTTGGTATCATTGTTGGTAGTGTTATGACCAGTGTTGTTAATTCGATGGTAAAAGATGTTATTATGCCGCCGATTGGTTTGTTGATTGGGGGTGTTGATTTTTCGCAGTGGTTCTTTGTGTTGGGTGGCGGTGTAGCTGGCGCGAAGTATGAAACGATTGCTCAGGCGCAGGCTGCGGGCGCGACTACATTGAATTTGGGGTTGTTTTTGAATTCGGTGGTTAGTTTCTTTATTACTATGTTTGCGATATTCTTGTTTGTTCGCACGATGAATAAAATGCGTGACAAAAAGCCTGCGAATACACATGCATGTCCGTATTGTAAGTCTAATATAAGCAACTCTGCGACAAAGTGCGCGTTTTGCTGCTCGGATGTGGAACCGGTGGAAATGGGAGGTATAGAAGAAAGTGAACTGAAAAAAGGGTTAAAAAACTTGAAAAAAGTCGCAACAAGCGTTGCATCTGATTCTGTATCCAAAATTAAAAGAATTACAAAGCATTAAATTGTATCTGTTAGAATTTAGATAAAGAAAAAAACAGGCATAGCCTGTTTTTTATAAGGTGTATTTTATAAAGCAGGGTGGATTATGTATAGTTTTTTGTTGGTGGGAACAAGTGTATTGTTTCTGGGAGGGGCAAGGATGTTTTTTTATGTGTATTTTTAGTGAATGTTTTTGTTTGATAATTTTTTATACGAAATTAAATTAAAATAAAAAAGCGCAGAAATGCGCAGGGTGTACAATATTATAAAGGCGCATAATGTATATTATGTATAGTTTTGCAATATAAAAAGTCGAAAAACTTTGCTTTTGTGTGTAATGGTGTGTGTTATGGTTGCGTTTGTTTTTTATTTGCGTGTTTGGATATAAAATTCTTTCTATTGTTTTATTCATTTTATTGTTTGCGCAGTGGTTGATATGGTCGCTATTTTTTGCTGTATTGCAAATTTTCTTGTTGTATATCTTGTTGTGTATAAATATTGCTTTGTTTGGTTGTTGGTTTGTGTGTATCTGGTTGTGTATAGATTATTTTGTGTCAGCAAAAAATGGTATTTTGTGCCCTATTTTGGTGGTAAAATGTGCTAAAAACCGCAGATTTCTGCGGTTTTTCACGGTTTTTTGTGTTAAATTCGCATAATTTTGCGATTTT
>JAZQUA010000007.1:0-6680 GCA_045631065.1 Candidatus Enterousia sp.
ATGCGTAAATTTTTATCGAAAATAATGATTGCTGTTGTGGCGATTGGTATTTGTGCGCCCGCATTTTGCGCAACATCAAATTTACAAATATCATCAAATACGGGTATGGCAGATATTGGCGATTTTGGTACATGGGCAACAGAAAATAATCGTCAGTTATTTCTGAACAGTTTAACATATGATTTAGACCAGTTTCGTGGTGTGTCCCAAAATCAACTTGTTTCTGATTATGTCCCAATAGAAGCCAAAGTCGGTATGGCTTTTATGAACGCATTTTCTTTTGTTGCAGGAATCTTGGATTCTTCGTTGGTACGATTTACAATAATCTTTATCATAATTGCATATGCCTTTTGGATGCTTTTCGAAGCATATACAATTATCATCGGTCAAAATCAAGCCAAAGAAAAGATACTTGAAATTGGTAAAACAGGAATCAAAGTTGGTATGTGGGCTGTGATTCTTTCAATTGGCCCTGCGGAAACATTTATGTTAATAATTTCACCTATTATGTATCTGGGAACATTATTTTCAGATGTTATATTAGATGCAACCGCATCTGTTGCAGGGGTTGATTTACCCGATACGTGCGCTGCAATTCACGAATATGCAGCGTCGCATATTGCATCACACAATATCATCGATTCCAGCAGCGCTGCTAATATTATGTGTGTGCCAACCAGATTATCCGGTTTTTGTTATACCGCGGTTAAAATGGGTTGGGGTTGGATGAATTATGGTATTGGTCGCAGTATTTTTGCCTTTTTGTGTGGTGTTGGGTTTATTGGTGGTTTTATATATTTGGCATGGAAATTTGCATTTATGGCATTTGGTGTAATTGCAGAACTGTTCTTGGGTATAATAATGTTGCCATTTACTGCGATTTCAGAAACAGTAAATAAGACAACATACAAGGGTATTGCTGGTAACATCTTTAATGGTTTTACAAAGTTGTTTAGTGCAGAATCATTGAATGCACAAATTGGTCGTTTTGTAAATGCTGCACTGCATTTTGTTGTGTTATCAATCGTTGTTGCTGTGTGTGCTGCAATGTTGTCCAGTATTATTACGACAGATACTACATCTATGGTGCCAAAATTGGGCGACCAGGGCTTTGTTGTAACTGTATTTGTCTCTGCATTAACATGGTGGTTGGCCAGCAATGCATCAAAGTTTGCAAATGAAATGGGCGGAAAATTATCGTACGATATCGGTCAAAATTTACAAAAAGATGCGTCTTCTTTGTGGGACAAGACAAAGAAAAATGCAAAAACAGTTATTGAAATCATTAAAAAGGCGAAATAAGCATAACTGTATCTATGCCTTGAAAACTGAAAAGTTATATTTTATACTTTGTATAACATGAAAATTCTGAACAGGTATTTTTTACGTCAATTGACTGCTATTTTTATTATGCTGTTACTGGTTTTAACAGGACTGGCATGGATGATGCAAATTATGTCTATGATGAAGTTTTTGTTAAAATATGGTGTTGAATTGGACAGTTTTATTGGGCTTACATCATTGATGATTCCATTTATTGCATCAATTGTTATCCCGTTTGTATGTTTTATCGCTGTAATTTTTGTGTACAACAAATTGATTTCAGATAATGAAGTGACTGTTATGGCTGCATCTGGTTTGTCGCCATTTCAGATTGCAAAACCTGCATTAAAGTTGGGTGTTGTTTTAACTGTTTTAAATTTATTTTTAAATATATGGATTGTACCACAAACACAGGGATTGTTTTATGATATGCAGTGGAATATGAAGTATGGAATGGCGCATATGAAATTACAAGAAGGTGCGTTTACAGAAATTTCTGATGGATTGGTTGTTTATGTTGAACAGGTGTCCAACCACGATTTGAATCAAATTATGTTATCTGATATGCGTCATAATGATTCTTCTAATACTATTTTTGCAGAAACGGGTAAATTGGTAACAACTGTACGTGGATTGTCATTGGTTATGAAAAACGGTGCATTACAGTTTAGTGGGAATCAAACAGTCACAGGTACATTTGACACATTTGATATGGATTTGAATGTTGTTGAAAAAGGCGCTGGTAATTCATTTCGTGTTCGTCGTATTCCAACAATGGAATTGCTGCGTGTTGCGTTTGATGCCAAGACACAGCGCCAACATAAGATGGTGTTAAACGAAATGTGTAACAGATTTTTAACACCACTGATGAATTTGGTTTTGGCTGCATTATGCGCTGCGATATTATTGCGTGCATCACTGTTGCGTCGTCGTGCAAGTCTTGCGCCTGCGTTTGCAGTTGGTGCAATGGCTGGCGTTATGGGGTTATATATGACATTAACTAATATGATTGGCAGCTTGACAGGCTTTGGTCTGTTGGCGATTGGTATTGGTGTATTGTTTGGTTGTTTGATTTTGGTGTTGGCAAAGAAATGAAGAAACTAAGTTCATTTTTATTATTTATGTACACTTTTTGTGTATCTGCATACGCATTGTCTGTGAATGTGGATGAACCGCGCCTAATCGTTGCAGATAAAATCGAATATAACGCAAAATCAGAAGAAATAAAGACTGTTGGTAATACAGAAATTACAAACAAGTCTGGTCAGCGTATGACACTGGTTGATTCTTATATCTCTGGTCAGGGCAGTGAGTTGTCTGGTAATGACATACAAATATGGTTAGGACAACATGTTTTTGTTAAATCGGACAGTGTTGAACGTGTGGGTGATTTAACAATTGCGCGTGATGCAACATTTACGGCATGTGCAAATTGTGATTCGTATGGTGACGCATGGGATGTATGGGCCAGTAAAATTGTACATAATATGGATTCTCGTATATTGTCGTTTTATAACCCTGTATTTTATGCATATCAGGTACCTGTTTTTTGGATGCCTTATATCAGTATGCCAGATCCAGGTGTTGATTATAAAACAGGGTTGTTGGTTCCAGATATGGGTTCGACAAATAAAATGGGAACCCAGATAAATATACCGTTATATATATCATTATCAGAAACACATGATATGACATTTACTTTTGGTTATCTAACCAAAGAAAACCCATTGTTGCAGCTGGAACATCGTTTAAATGCACCACATTCTGAATTCAGAACAACGGGTTCTTTTACCCATAACAAGGCCGGTGAAAATCGTTGGCATATTTTTAATGATGATATAATTGAATTGGGCGAAAATGCGCGTGCCACAATATTCTTGGAACGCACATCTGACAAGACATATTTGCAAAAATATGGTTTTTATGACGCTCAACCGTATTTAGATTCCGGTGCCCAGTTGGAAATTTTTGGTCAAAGCAGTTATGCTGTTGCAGATATGCACATATTCCAAGAGTTGCGCGAAGCATATGGCACACAAAATGTTCCAGATGGTAATATTTTGCCAAATATTCGCGCTGTACATCAAACTGCACCATTTTTCAAAGAAACATATGCAACATTTGGTGCGGATGTTTTGGGGATTTCTGGTGATGGTACATCATCCCAGCGTTTGATTGGTGATGTTCGTGTAACCAGTCCATGGACATTATGGGGTGGTAACAGATTAACGGCCAGTGTATCTACACGTTATGATTTATACAATTTTAGTAATACACAAATGGCAAATGACGAATTGTATTCAGGAATAAAAAGCCGTTTCTTGCCAAGTGGTTATTTGGAATGGGGACTGCCATTGTTCAAGCCTACGACTTCCTGGACTCAGATATTGGAACCGCGCGCACGTATAACATTTATGCGTAATATGGATGATGATGAATTTGCGTTAAATAATGATTCTGCTGGAACTATTTTAACAGATTCGACATTGTTTTCTGATAATCGTTTTTCTGGATATGATTTATGGGAAAATGGAACATATGCGGACTATGGTGTTCGTTGGGCTGCATACAGTGAATCTGGTCATAATATCGAATTATTTGTTGGGCAATCATATGATTTTACAGACAAAGAATCTGTTGATTTAGACAGTGGGTTCAGCGATGGTTCATCTGATTATGTTGGGCGTATTGGGTACAGAAACGCAAAATGGTTGAATTTGGCATCTCGTTTCAGGTTGGATCAAGATGATTATTCATTACGTCATATGGAAACAATGGCAAATATTGGTCGTAATGGAACATTTTTAAATATTGGTCATATTTGGTCTGATGATATGGATGATATATTTTTGCGCGCAGGCGGTGCAAACGAAGCGGTAATTGGTGCGGGTTTGCAATTATCCAATCGTTGGGCTGTGCGCTGGAATGCGATTTATAATATGAATGCTGGTGAATTTCAAAGTCATACAGGTGGTGTATTTTATAATCATCCTTGTTATTATATGTCATTACAGTATCGCCGCGATAACGCGATTAAAAATGACTATGTTGGTACAACAACATTCCAGTTTAAAATAGGGATGGCAATTGATGGTGTACAATACTAAGAAAGGAAAAAGGAAATGTTTAAGCTGATAAGTGTATTATTTATGACAATGTTTTTGATACCTGCGTACGGTGCATCTGTTGTTGCCAATGTTAATGGCACACCAATCACAGATGCAGATATTACTGCGCGTACGAAACTTATGGCACTACAGGGAAAAACTTCGACTGACAATCGCCGTGTTGCATTACAAAATATTATTGATGACAGTGTTAAAATCGCGTATGCATCAAACTTTAATGTTGTTCCAGATGACAAGACGGTTGATAAAGAATTCAAAAAAATGAAACTGGGTGATTTAAGTACACTGGAAACACAGATGGCAAAAAATGCATTACGTGCAGAAATCGCATGGCAAATTGTTGTTGCGCGTACAATATTACCAACTGTTGATGTTACTGCCGAAGATATAAATGCAGAAAAAGTGAATTTGGCACGTGAACATGGATTGCCATTAGAGGTAACAATCATTCGCTTAACAGATATTCCAGCAGATGTTGCACAGCAGCTCTCAAAACCAAAGTCTTGTGATAATGCGATGGAAATTGCAGAAAATTTGGGTGGTGTACCGCAGCGTTTTACAGCGATGCAATATGAATTATCTGCAGATATTCGCGAGCGTACATCAGGACTGTCAAATTTAACATGGTCACCGTTACAAGATAATACTGTATTGCTTGTATGCGAAACCAAGAAAACCAAAGAATATAAAGACTTGGATACAATAATCAAACAAAATGCGCAATATAAACAGGCAATGTTCTTGGCTGACCAACAGTTAAAGCAACTACGCCGCCGCGCGGTTGTTGTAATTAATGATGATAGATATAAATTATGAAGCCGATATTATTTAATTTTACAGATGCAGAATTGGAACAGTATATTTTAGGACTGGGGCAACCACGTTTTCGCGCAAAGCAAATTCGTGATTGGTTAAATCGTGGTGCGCCAAATTTTGCATCTATGAAAAATATTCCAGATGCATTACGTGTACAATTGGATGAAAAAGCATATACATTACCTGTCAGAATTGTAAAAAAACTGGAATCGTCAGACGGCGAAACAACCAAATTTTTGTTAGAGTTAAATGATGGTGAACAAATAGAATGTGTGTTAATGCGCACAACATATGGTAACAGCGTTTGTGTCAGCTCACAGGCTGGTTGCGCGATGGGGTGTAAATTCTGTGCCAGTACATTGTTGGGATTGAAAAGAAATTTAACAGCCAATGAAATATATGCCCAGATATTGGTCGCCCAGTGGGAATTGCGTGGCGATGTGTCCAGTGAAAAATCGATACGTCCAAATGGTGATGCAAATAATAATGATGTCTCTCATATCGTAATTATGGGGACAGGCGAACCATTACAGAACACAGAAAATGTAATAAATTTTATTGAACGTGCAAATTCACAAATGGGAATTGGTTGGCGCAGAATAACTGTATCCACCTGTGGAATTGTACCTGGAATTGACAGATTGGTTGAATGGGGGCGTCCGATAAACTTGGCGATATCCTTGCATGCACCATCAGATGAATTGCGTTCACAGATTATGCCTATAAATAATAAATATAAGATAAGTGACGTTATGGATGCGGCATGGCGATTTACAGACCTGCATAACCGTCAGCTGATGATTGAATATATTTTGCTGGGTCGTCGTGACGAAAATGGTGAAACGGTTTTATATAATGCAACGCTGGAATACGCACAACAGTTGTCACAGTTATTACAGGGCAAAAATTGTATGGTAAATTTAATTCCATGGAATGCGGTTGATGAACGTGATTTTGCATCTCCGTCTGGTAATGCGGTACACAGATTCCAAGATGCCTTGATTAAAAACGGTATTCATACGCGTATCAGACGTGAACGTGGCACAGATATTGGTTCTGCGTGTGGTCAGTTGCGATTAAATAATGCAAAAAGTAAGAAATAAAAAATTCCCCGATTGGGGAATTTTTATTATTTACGCAAGCCTAATTTCTTAATCAAGTTTTCGTAATCTTCTGGATTACGTTTTTTGATATAGGCCAACAATTTTTTACGACGGTTAACCATCAGCAACAAACCACGTTTTGAATGGTTGTCTTTGTGGTTTGCCTTCATATGTTCTGTCAAATTGCGAATGCGTTCTGTCAGAACAGCAACCTGTGATTCAACGGAACCACCATTGTCGTTTTCAGATACTTTATATGCCTGAATCAATTCAGACTTTTTTTCTTTTGTTACGGACATTATATTTTCCT
>JAZQUA010000008.1:0-2638 GCA_045631065.1 Candidatus Enterousia sp.
CATCCTTCTGTTTTGAAAAAAACAGCAGTTGCAAATGAAAAAAACGACCATAAACCAATCAAGACCTGGTCCCGTGGCAGCACAATCGTGCCACCAATGGTAGGATTGACATTCGAAGTACACAATGGTAATAAGTTCATCCCTGTATCAATCGTAGAAGATATGATTGGTCATAAATTGGGTGAATTTGCCCCAACACGTACTTTCAAAGGTCACGCAGCAAACAAAAAAGCCGCAGCAGGCAAAAAATAATATGGGGTAATTAGTTATGACAACTACAAGATATGGAATTAAAGAAAATCAGGTTCGCGCATTCAATAAAATGATTCGCGTCAGCCATCAGAAGTTGAATCTGGTATGCGATATGGTTCGCGGTTTGCCAGTTGAACGTGCTGTTGATGTCTTGAAATTTTCAAAGAAACGTGTATCTGGTGAAGTTTTAAAGACTTTGTTGTCTGCGGTTGCAAATGCAGAACACAACAAACATCTGCCAGTTGATACTTTGTTCGTCAAAGAAATTTGGTGTGGCAAAGCATTAACAATGAAACGTATCATGGCAGGTCCACGTGGAAGTGCACGCCCAATTTTGAAACCTTTTTCAAATTTGACAATTGTTTTGGAATCTGGTGTTGCTCCTTCTAAAAAGAAAACAGCAAAAAAAGAAACAACAAAATAATAAACGCGTGTGGGGCGGTATAGAATCGCAAGATTCTTGAATAAAGTGGAAACACTTCAAGAACGCCCCCACATAATCTTAAGGAAAAAAGAAAATGGGACAGAAAGTATCACCAATTTCATTGCGCGAATTTATTAATAAAATTACAGATTCTCGCTGGATTGCAGGTAAAAAAGATTATGCAGCCCTGTTGGCAGAAGACGTAAAAATTCGCAAATTTATTGAAAAGAAGTTAAAGAAAGCTGGATTGGCAAAAGTAGTTATTGAACGTTTTGCTAAGAAGGTGGTTGTGACTATTCATACCTCACGTCCTGGTATGATTATTGGTAAGAACGGTGCTGATATCGAAACATTGCGTAATGATATCAAGAAACTGGTTAAAAATGACCAAGTTGTCGTAAATATTTACGAAGTTCGCCGTCCTGACCTGAATGCGCAGTTGGTTGCGCAGAATATCGCACAGCAAATCGAAGGTCGTGTATCTTTCAAACGCGCGATGAAAAAAGCTGTGCAGAATGCTCAAAAAGCAGGTGCCCAGGGTATCAAAGTTATGTGCTCGGGTCGTTTGAACGGTGCTGAAATCGCACGTAGCGAACAAATCCGCGAAGGTCGTATTCCATTGCACACATTGCGTGCAGATATTGACTATGCTTCTATTCAGGCCAAAACAACATACGGTGTTATCGGTGTAAAAGTTTGGATTTACACAGGTGATGTTGTTAATAAAGAAAAATTGGCTTCTGAAATGGCACGTCCAACAGAATATGCCGGCAGCAGCGAAAGAAAGCACAAATAATAATGTAACATTATTAAATTGAAGGATTTGTATTATGTTAATGCCAAAGAAAACAAAATTTCGCAAACAACACAAAGGCCGTATTCACGGTGTTGCGAAAGGTGGCAGTGAATTAGCATTCGGTTCTTTTGGATTGAAAGCTATGTCACCAGAACGTGTTACTGCACGTCAAATAGAGGCTGCACGTCGTGCAATCACAAGACATATGCGTCGTATGGGTAAACTGTGGATTCGTATTTTCCCAGACGTTCCTGTTACCAAGAAACCAGCCGAAGTTCGTATGGGTAAAGGTAAAGGTGCGGTAGAATACTGGATTTGCCGTGTTAAACCAGGTCGTATTATGTTCGAATTGGATGGTGTTAAACCAGAAGTTGCATACGAAGCATTTGCATTGGCTGCGGCAAAACTGCCAGTCAAAACAAAAGTTGTAGAACGTAAAGTTAACTAATAAATTGCAGCCCCAAGGTAAAAAAACTTGGGGCAGGGCAAAAAAAAGGTAGCTAAAAATGGCAGAAAAAAAAGTAAAAAATGAATCTTTGACGACAGAAGCATTGGAAAGCAAATTGGCTGATTTGAAAAAAGAACAAATGAATCAACGCTTTCAACATGCTGCAGGTCAGATGCCAAAAACACATGTTATGCGTCAGACTCGTCGTGAAATCGCACGCGTAAAAACAAAATTGAACGCTGCAAAAAAATAAAGAAATTGCTGATTTCTGTTGAAATTTCTAAATTTTAGAGTAGAATAGGCAGGGTCAGAAAAAAGAAGAACAGAATTTAGCCGGTGGATTTTATGTTAAAAATAATGTAAAATCCGTAGGTTAAACAACAGTATAAGGGATAATGTTATGCCAAGACGTATACTGCAAGGAACAGTTGTAAGTACAGCAAATGACAAAACAGTCGTTGTAGAAGTAGAACGCCGTTTCCGTCATCCTCTGTATGGTAAGTTCGTAAAGCAGAACAAAAAGTATAAAGCACACGATGAAAACAATGAATATAAAATTGGCGAAATCGTTGCTATTGAAGAACATCGTCCAATCTCTAAGACAAAGTCTTGGATTGTTAAGGGTCGCGTTGGTGTATCCAAAGACGATGCAGTAGAAGTAGTTGACTAATAATCAACAGGTTCTTTGAGGTCGGTTCGGGAATAATAAGGCGACAGT
>JAZQUA010000009.1:0-3106 GCA_045631065.1 Candidatus Enterousia sp.
TCTGGAACCTGATGAACTGTTGGTTTCCACAGGTGTTTGTCTGTTTCGTAAATGCGTGCGTTTGATGTAATTCCACCGCCCTTTTCATCTGTTGCTGCAAAATAAATATTATTTATGCGTGCCAAAGATATCGCGGTTGCACACATCGCACAAGGTTCCAAAGATACATAAATGTCACAGCCATCTAAAAATTTTGTTCCCAGTTTTTTGCATGCACGATTTATTGCGACTATTTCTGCGTGTAATGTTGGATTTTTGCGCATTTGTACCTGATTTTCACCGCGTGCAATTATTTCCCCGTCACGTACAATCACAGCACCAATAGGAACATCTTCGTGCTGAAAAGCTTTTTTTGCTAAAACAATGGCTTGATTCATAAATTTCATAGTTTATACTTTACAGCATGGATTCAAAATTGCAAATCATTTCTGGAAAACATCGTGGTCGCAAGTTGCGATTGCCACCTGATGCGCGCCCAACACAAAATCGTGCCAGGATTGCATTGTTTAATATGTTGGAATCGGGTATTGTTGATTTGTCTGAACCTTTGTCTGTTTGGGATGCGTTTGCAGGTTCTGGGGCATTTGGTTTAGAGTGTTTGTCCAGGTATTCAGATTTAAACGTTATATTCACAGATGTTTCGCCAACATCATTGAAAACTGTACGTGATAATTTAAACACACTGGGTGAAACAGCAATCGTAAAGCAAGCGGATGCAATTGCATCTGTTGCTGAATTTGGTGTTAATTCGAATTTAATTTTTATTGATCCGCCGTATGCAGATGCGAATTTAGGCGGTGTTTTTGTGCACAAATTGGGCAAACATGCAGTAACCGGCACGATTTTGATATGGGAACAAGAAATTGGTCATGAAATAGACCCAGATACAACAAAATGGCAAATTTTGCGAGATAAACGCTATGGTCGTGCCAGATTTTTGATTTTACAAAAGATTTAGGCAATAATATTCTTGATTTTTCAAAGTTTTTAAGTAATAATATGCCCCGCACAGCACCCTTGGAGGCTGTGAAACAATAACAAAATGCTATAAAAAGGATAAAAAATGGCAATTAATATTAACGCAGAAATTCGCAACGTTGCTGGCAAGGGGGCCGCACGTAGCATCCGCAATAACAAAAACATCCCTGCAGTTATCTATGGGGAAAAGAAAGCCCCTGTTGCAATCGAACTGAATGGTCATGAATTCGGGATGTTGCTGAACACACCAAGTTTGCGGACAAAATTGTTCCAAATCAAAACATCAGAAGGTACAGAAGATGCAATGTTGATGGATATTCAATATCATCCAGTATCTGATGCGCCAATCCATGCAGACTTTAAACGTATCGATGTTAAAAAGCCTGTTAACGTTGTTGTTCCTGTTGAAGTTATCAACGCAGAAACATCAAAGGGTTTGAAATTGGGTGGTACATTGAACTTTGCGGTACGTAAAGTTGCTTTGCGTGGTTTGGTTGATGTAATGCCAGAAAAAATCGTTATTGACTTGGCTAACTTGACAATCGGTGACGTGGTTCACGGTTCTGATTTGGTATTGCCAGCTGGTATCGAATTGGGCTTGCATCAGGCAGAATTGGCATTCGCAATTATCGGCGGTAAAATGCCAATGGAAGAAGACGAAAAAGCAAAAGCTGCTGCAATGGCTGCTTCAAAGAAATAATCTTCTGATTATGATGAAAATTATCCGTCCGTTATGGACGGATTTTTTTTAAGAAAAGATGTCTGTTGCCCCTTGAAAACATTTTTTGCATAACTATATGGTGGGTAAGCGAAAAATTTTAAGGAGTGAAATTATGGGAAAAGTATTAGGTATTGACCTTGGAACAACTAATTCGGCCATGGCGTTCATGGACGGAACAGAACCAAAAATTATCGAAAATTCCGAAGGACAACGTACAACGCCTTCTGTTGTTGCATTGACAAGTAACGGTGAACAGTTGGTTGGTATTACTGCCAAAAATCAGGCGGTAACAAATCCTGAAAATACAATCTATGAAATCAAACGTTTGATGGGATTGCGTTTCGACAGCCCTGCGGTCAAAGAAATCGCTGCACGCGTACCATATAAAATCGTTGCGGGCGAAAATGGCGATGCATGGGTTGAAATGGACGGCAAAAAATATGCGCCTTCTCAGATTTCTGCGATGATTTTGGCAAAGTTAAAGAAAGATGCAGAAAGCTATCTGGGCGAAACAGTTACAGATGCTGTTATCACAGTGCCTGCATACTTTAATGATTCACAACGTCAGGCAACAAAAGATGCAGGTCGTATCGCTGGTTTAAACGTTTTACGTATTGTTAATGAACCAACCGCTGCTGCGTTGGCATATGGTTTGGACAAAGGCAAAGATGGTATAATTGCTGTTTATGACCTTGGTGGTGGTACATTTGACGTATCTATTTTGGAAATTGTTGACGGTGTGTTCGAAGTTAAATCAACAAATGGTGATACTGCATTGGGTGGTTCGGACTTTGACGCACGTATCTTGGAACATTTGATTGCAGAATTTAAGTCACAAACAGGGATTGATTTGTCTGGTGATAAATTGGCGTTGCAACGCTTGAAGGAAGCTGCAGAAAAGGCAAAAATCGAATTGTCATCAAAGACGACAACAGATATTAACTTACCATATCTGACAGCAGATGCCACAGGCCCAAAGCACTTTAACACAACTTTGACACGTGCAAAATTGGAATCGCTGGTTGCCGACTTGATTGAACGCACAATCGAACCTTGCAAAAAAGCGTTAAAAGATGCGGGCCTGGAAAAATCCCAGATTAACGAAGTTATCTTGGTCGGTGGTCAAACACGTATGCCGAAAGTCGCCGAAACAGTGAAAGAATTCTTTGGTCGTGAACCACACAAAGGCGTGAATCCAGACGAAGTTGTTGGTATGGGTGCCGCAATCCAAGGTGGTGTTCTGAAAGGTGATGTAAAAGATGTCTTGCTGTTGGATGTGACACCTTTGTCATTGGGTATTGAAACATTGGGTGGTGTATTTACACGCTTGATTGATCGCAATACAACAATTCCAACCAAAAAATCACAGGTATTTAGTACTGCTGAAGATAATCAGTCTGCGGTGAC
>JAZQUA010000010.1:0-9488 GCA_045631065.1 Candidatus Enterousia sp.
TTTATTGTTTGCGCAGTGGTTGATATGGTCGCTATTTTTTGCTGTGTTGCAAATTTTCTTGTTGTATATCTTGTTGTGTGATAAATGTTGTTGGTTTGTGTGTATCTGGTTGTGCATAGATTATTTTGTGTCAGCAAAAAATGGTATTTTGTGCCCTATTTTGGTGATAAAATGTGCTAAAAACCGCAGAAATCTGCGGTTTTTAACGGTTTTTTGTGTTAAATTCGCATAATTTTGCGATTTTAAGACCGTATTTTATTGCGTCAGTCTTGGATTTTAGAAATGGTGTTTCTTTTGTTTTATGGTTGTGTTGATATGTGTATTGGGTTGTGCCTGCGATAACTGGATAATAGCGCTGCATTACACCAAATCCGCCTTGTGAAGGTATTGCGTCTATTTTGCATTTAAAATCACATCCGTTGCAAATGGTGGGTGTTTTCATTTTGTGTTACGTAATTTTATTTTTTGTTCTGATAGTGGTCGCACAGTTTTGATATTTTGTGCATTGCGCACATTTTTGCATGAAAGTCATCATGATATTCGGGTGGTGTTTGTATTTCGCCAAACGAATTTATGTATTTTTTTATTACTTTGGTACCTATTTTTGGATAGAAAATACCTTGGATTTTTTGAGACGAAACAGCGCAACGTTTTGGGCAGCCTGTGCATATATCGTAATCAAGTGCGGTTGTTGGTTGACGCAGGATGCGTATATCTTTAAATGATGGACATTTTTTTGTTAATGTTTTTGCGCAGTTCATTGCGTCGTGTGCGCTTTTGTATAAGTGCAGGTTGTGTCTATTGCCTTGTGAATCAATATAATAAGTTTTAATTTTGTTATCGATTACAGGCAAATAACCAGTATTGTGTTTTGCATAATAAAACGCACTTACGACACAATGTTTGCTGCAACCGTTACATTTATTTGTATTAAATCCGTTTTCTTGTGTGAACATAGTTTTTTTTAGCGTTTTAATTGATAGTAATCGCACAAAGGAATCATAGTGTTTTTTGCTAATTCTAATGCTTCCAGTACAGTGCTGCGTATTGTTGATTGTTCTTCGTTGTTTTTATCGATATAAGTTGTGAACATCTTAGCTGATGAAGATAGAGGGCTTTTGAATGTTGGGGCCCATTTTTCGCCTAGTTCATCAATAGAGTACACTGTGTTATCTGTTATTTGTTGTTTTTGAGTTTCTATTTTTGCAACACTGACTTTGCATTTGCATGGACAATGCTGGCAGACGAATTCTGGATTGCAAACAGGAATATTCTTTTTTTGTGTTTGTGTGAACATAATCGCTCTCTTTTTTTATTTTGTGTGTTGATAGTTTGCACAATGCTGTACGTGTATTCTGGCGCGCGCAATTGCGTGTTCTTTTGTTTTTGTAATTGCGTTTTTTTCTTTGCCGTTGATGTCGGTATAAACAATCAGTTTTTTGCAATTTACAGTTGGGTAATATTTTGCAGGGAAAGAAAATAGTTTTCTTTGTGCGCCCAAAGTGCAGTGAAAATCGCAGCCATGGCAGTATTTGTTTTCGTTATTTTGTGTTTTGGTACACATTTTTTGTATCCTTTTTGTTTTATTTTATATAAAATATAGACAAAATTATAAAAATGTCAAGTTGATTTTGTGTTTTTTTAGTGATATTCTTATTTTTGTTATGAGATTAGACAAAGAGTTGGTTTTTAGAAATATATACCCTACCCGCGCCAAGGCCGTTGCTGCGATAAAGTCTGGACTGGTGCTTGTTAATGGTAAAGTTGTTGATAAGCCCAGTTTTGCTGTTGCAGAAACGGATGTTTTAAATGGTGGGAATTTGCCCTATTCTGCTGGACGTGGTTCGTTAAAGTTATCGCACGCATTGGATTTTTTTGATATAAATCCATCCGGTTGTACTTGTTTGGATGTTGGTGCCAGTACTGGTGGTTTTACAGATGTTTTGTTAAAAAATGGTGCTGTACGTGTCTATGCGGTTGATGTTGGAACAAACCAATTGGTGCCAGAATTGCGTACGGATGCACGTGTTGTTTCATTGGAACAGACAGATATTCGTAATTTGTCACCGTTATCACCTGTTGATTTGATTGTAATTGATGTTTCTTTTGTGTCACTGACAAATATTGTGGAATTTTTGCCTGCTTGGGGTGCAAAAAATATAATTGTGCTGATAAAGCCACAGTTCGAAGTGCCGCGTGATATTGCAGCAAAATTTAATGGAATAATAAAATCGTCTGAATGGCATAATTGGTCAATAAATTGTGTTACAAATGCGTTTTTAGGTGTTGGTTTTGATTGTGTTGGGGTTACGGAATCGCCTGTTAAGGGTGGCAGTGGTAATACAGAATTTTTGGCGTGCTTTAAATTAAAAAAATAAGTTAACATATTTTGTTAACTTATTGATTTTAAATTTATTTTGTTTTTATTAAAATTTTGTAGAAAAATTCAGTTTTGCGCCATTGTTGCTTGCAGAAATACCAACATAAGTGCCTGAATCATACTTGTCAACGAACGTCCATGTGAACAAGGCTGCAATTGCGGCACCACCCAATACATCATGCCAATAATGTGCATCTGCATGTACGCGTGCCCAGCCTGTTATGCCCGCCATAATATAAGGGATGATTGCTTGGCGCCAGCCGTATCTTTTGTGGACAAACATTGCACCACTGAATGCAGCAGTGGCATGTCCGCTGGGGAATGATTTTTTGTCTGAACCGTTAGGTCTTTCTTCCAGTTCAAGTGATTTTATGCCTTCGGCAGCAAGTTGCGCTGCGGCAACACTGGTTATTAATTGTAATGCGCCATCAAAGTTGTCTTCACGTGCGGTCATTCCCAGTGCGTATGCCGGTGTCATAACCATCAGCATATCACCAAGTTTGCCGACACTGGAAAACGGATTGGCATTTGCGCCATTTGTGGTCAATGTCCCACAAATGGAAATAATAGCAAGAGTTCTAAGTCTTGACATATCTTTCCCTTTTTTGTTTAGTTTGAAAAAAAACCGCCATAGTTAATGCGGCGGTCGGGAGTTAGAACAGTCAAACATTGATGACCTCGTTATCTTGCGATTAACGACATCCCGACCGTTTTGGGTCGGGACATATCAGGGGCGTAAAAATCAATGTTTTGGTGTTCTAAGCCAAAGCCACTAACTATGTCTTTGTGAAAGATATTTTATACCTTACACGGTATAATTTGTAATCTAAATAGGGATAAATGTCTAGGATATTTTATATTTTCATACCAAAAAGTCTTAGACGTCCACGTTTATCTATTTTGACAAAAGGAATTGCTGTTGAATTATCTTTTTGACGTTTTTTTAAGGCCAGTAGATATTTTTTTCTATCTTGTTGTATAAAATCATCAGGATGCAGTCCGATTTTGCGTGCAGTGCTGGAAAATTTTGCATATGTTTCGCGATTTAATGGGTGATAAATGTATGGTTTGCATGCTGCGTAAAAATGTTCGATGTGAATTTTCTTTTTTACATAGTTGCGTTCTGATAGTGGAAATTTTTTATCATATATACCATTAGATGCTGTATTATATCGCAGCGGTAATTCCAAGATTTTGCCATCGAATACAACATTTAGAATATCTTGGTCCGGGTATTTTAATGTGCAATCTGTTTTCCAAGGTGATTGTGTTGTTCGCATGTACGACAGGTTCAGCAATAATACCCCAGAATTAATGTACAAGTTGTGTTTTAGATACTTTTCTTTGAATTCTTTGACATATTCACCAGCTGGGTGCTTTGGTGTGTTAATAGGTGCCATATCGCGTACAGCGCCAAACGCATATTTTGATATATCGGTGTTATACAATTCTGTCAAATCGTCATTAATCAGCGTGTCAGAATCTAAATACAACAACTTATCAATAGTTGTAAATATTTTGTGTGCAAACAGTCGATAGAATATTACGGGCGACCAACGAGAATAATTAACATCTGCATATGGATTTTTGCGTTTTGGTACAACGTGCCAGATTAATTTACCGCCTTGCCCGATGATTTTTTTTATTTTGCGCCGCCCATGTGTGTGTGGTGCAACCATACAATGTACATTGATGTGTGTGTCTTGGTGTTTGGATTCCATTAATGATGCCATGGATACAGCCGCCATGCGCCAGAAACTGTTATCAAAAGAATATAATACGTTTATTTCAGCCATGACAACAACCTGCATAACATTCGTTGTTTAAAACGCAGGTATCTGCGTGGGATATATTTACAAGATTCAATTATGGTTTGTTTCGCTTCTGCCTGGGCGGTATTGCGTAATTTTGGATTAATAATTGTTTCGTTTGTTAAATATCTGAATGCATCTGGATAAAACCTTTTCCAAAATGCAGATGGGTACCTGTCTAGCAAATCATCGTGAATGTGTTTAAAATACGTTGGAAACCATTTAAAACTGTCGATAGAAAACGGCTGTCGTGTAATATTGTTTTTGTGAACTCTGTGATATACACAAACATTATTGCATTCAGCGATTGATTTGGCACGGCATGATATGTCCAGCATAAATGTAAGGTCTTCGCCAAGATTTGTAAATTCAGGCAGAAAACGGGTGTTGCCAATTAATTCTCGTTTGTATATCCGACGCCAAATCCATACCCAATTAAAACGCTTTGGTAATAATAAAAATTGTGTTGGTGAATGGCTGAGTGCGAAATTTTCAATTGAATATGTTGCGCGTGGATTTTGTTTGAATTTAAAATCACTGTTGACCAAGTGTGTTCGCCCACCCGCCATATCTGCACCAGTGGTTTCAATTAATTGAATTAACAGCTCTAGTGTTGTGTCTGTATAACAGTCGTCGGAATCTAAAAAAGCGATATATTTACCTTGTGCTGCATCCAGTCCTGCATTGCGTGCCACAGATATGCCTGATTTTTCATTTAATTGAATCAGTTTAAAACGCTTGTCACCACGTATATGTTTTTTTATTATTTTAACACTGTTGTCAGTGCTGGCATCATCGATAATGATACATTCCCAATTTTTTTCGGTTTGGACAGATATGGACTGTAATGCATCAGCCACATAGTCGGCACAATTATAGTTAGGAATAATAATTGATATGATAGGTTTCATTTAAGTTTAAAGATTGCTATGCAAATACTGACAGTTTTGTTCGCTGATAAATATGCCGGAATTACCTGTCATTTCCATCCCAGGACTTTTGTAACAATTGTCGTCATCACTCATAGACAGCCAGTTGTTAGAATCAAATAGAAATTCCACCTCATATGTTTGATTCATTTGCTGCCCTTCTATTGGCTCTAGTAACATCTTATCACCATTTGCCAGGTCGGCTTCGGTGTTGTACGGCGTATATACGTTTCCCATTTCTGTCAGCGTATAATAGTCACAAACATTAAGTGTAAATTTTCCTTTGTAGTCATCATTTGGTCTAAGTAATTGTGTTGAACGATGATGGTCGATTAACAAACCGCCACTTGGACATGGTAAGCATTCTGCATTGCCCGTGTCACAATATTCTGCCAGAGTTGCAAGTGATGTAAAACTTGTATTCGCACCATCGGCGCCACACCAGTCTTCTATAACATCGCCATTTTCAGAAGTGTATTTGTATTTACAACCAGCAAGTTTACCATCGCCAGGACTGCATAAAGTAACTATTTTTTGTCGGGATTTAATTTTTTGGGCAGTAGCGCTTGCGCCAGCAACACCGTTTGTGTTGGAACAAAAACTAGCAAGATTGTATGAAGCCAATGTGACCCTCCAAGCGGCCCAGGCAGTTTCAATCTTGTATGCGGCAAATACCGAAAAACTAATTAAACCATATAATATTTTGCTGATTGTTTTCATGTTATTTTCCCTATTCCCTTGATAATTACCCATCTATTATATATTTTTCATTTCTTTTTGGCAAGCGGTTTATTAAAAACTTGAAATGTTACCGGTTTGTCGCTAAAATCTAGCAGAATTAATTATTACATAGGGTGTTTTACATGGCAGATGATATCAAAAAAATTCATGAACGCGAAGCAAAATGGCAAAAAAAATGGCGTGATGCACGTGCGTTTGTGCCAAAAAACGATGGTTCAAAGCCGCGCTTTTATACTTTGGTAGAATTTCCTTTCTTGTCTGGTGCAGGTATGCATGCCGGGCATATGATGAATTATTCTGGTATTGATGTGTTGGCGCGATTTCGTCGTGCGCGTGGTTTTGATGTCTTGTTCCCAATGGGGTTCGATGCTATGGGGATTGCGGGTGAGCATTATGCGACAAAAATCGGTCGTCATCCGGGAGATGTTGCCAAAGATTTGATTGAATCATATTCGGAAATGATAGATCGTGTTGGTTGGTCTGTCAGCCCTGAGACACGCGTTTCGACATCAGATCCCGAATTTATTAGATGGACACAATGGATGTTTATTCAATTTTGGAAAGCAGGTTTGGCATATAAATCTGCGTTGCCGATGAATTGGTGTGCGTCTTGCAGGACAACATTTACAAACGAGGAGTTGGAAGATAATAAATGTCCGCGTTGTCATGGGATAATTGAAAAAAAAGAAAAGTTACAATGGAATTTGGCGTTATCAAAGTATGCAGATAAGTTGTTGGATGGTCTGACAGATGTAAATTTTGATGAAAGAATAAAAAAAGATGAAATAAATCTGATTGGTAAATCAAATGGTGCAGATGTTGATTTTCGTGTTGGTGATGATGTTATGACTATATATACAACACGTATTGATACAATATTTGGTGTGACTTTCTGTGTTATTGCACCAGAACATAAGATGTTGGCAAAGTGGTTAGACGAAGGAAAAATTAAAAATGTAGATGCTGTGCGTGCTTATATCAAAGAATCTGCGGCAAAAACAGAAATTGAACGCACAGATGCAACAAAAGAAAAAACGGGTGTGCGTTTGGATGGTATTAGTGCTGTAAACCCGTTTAACGGACATGAAATACCAGTTTTTACATCTGATTATGTGTTGGCTGATTATGCATATGGTACGATTATGGCAGTGCCTGCACACGATGGTCGTGATTGGGACTTTGCAAAAAAGTTTGGTCTGGATATTATCCCAGTGTTGGCTGGTGGCGAAGAAGGCAAAGTCTGGGAAGGTGATGGTGTGCACATAAATTCATCTTTCTTGGATGGTATGGGCAAAGAAGATGCAATCGCAGCTGCTATTAAATATGGTACAGAACATGGATTTGCACGTGGTACAACCAAGTATAAATTAAAAGACTGGGGATTTTCGCGTCAAATGTACTGGGGCGAACCAATTCCAATGGTTCATTGTGAAAAATGCGGTTGGGTGCCAGTGCCGGATTCTGAGTTGCCACTGATGCAACCGTATATGTCTGATTATAGACCAACAGATGAAGGTGAAGGCCCATTGGCGCGTGCGACAGATTGGGTAAATACAACTTGTCCACACTGTGGTGGGGCGGCAAAACGCGAAACAGATACAATGCCAGGTTGGGCTGGTTCTTCGTGGTATTTCTTGCGTTATTTAGATCCAAAAAATGATAAGGAATTTTGTTCCCGCGAACAAATGGAAAAATGGATGCCTGTTACACATTACAATGGCGGACATGAACATAATACTAGACATTTGATTTATTCACGTTTTTGGCATCGTGCATTATATGATTTGGGGCTTGTAAATACCCCAGAACCATATGCAAAGCGTACCGCACAAGGGTTGTTGATGGGAAATGATGGGTATAAAATGTCTAAATCTCGTGGTAATGGCTTTATGGTTGCGGATTTGGTTGATTCTGTGGGGGCGGATGCAGGACGTGTCGCAGTGTTATCATTAGGTCCATGGGAGAACAATGCTGTTTGGACAGATGGTGCTTTGGCGGGTGTTCAAAGGTTTTTGAAACGTGTGGAAAATCTGGTCGATAATTTAACAGAAGAACCAATGACTGCAGAACAAGAGCGTTTGCAACATAAACTGATTGCAGATGCAACAGAACGTCTGGAAAGTATGAAATTTAATACAACAATTTCTGCAATGATGGAATATATCAATGCGTTCGGTGGTAAAATGCCCCGCCCTGCATACGAAACATTATTGCAAGTGTTGAATCCATTTGCACCGCATTTGACCGAAGAAATGTGGGAAAAACTGGGACATGCGGATATGCTGGTGTTTGAACCATGGCCAACATTTGATGCGTCAAAGTTGGTAGAAACACAAATGACAATCGTTGTGTCAATAAATGGTAAACGTGCAGCAGACTTTGTTGTTGCGGCCAATGCGGATGAACAGGCAATTGTTGAAGCTGCAAAAACTGCTGCGGGTGCAAAATTGGATGGTTGTGAAATAATTAAAACAATTGTTGTGCCAAAGAAATTAGTTAACTTTGTAGTAAAAAAGTAAAGGACGGCTAGTCTGTGAAAACAGAAGAAAATTACGATGTTGGTTTGGGATGTTGGGATTCGTTGGTTGCAAGGCGATTGATGCGTCATGGACCTGTGGAGCTGAATCGTATGTTTTGTGACAAGTTGTCTTTGTTGCGTATGATTGTCGAGTATAAATGGGCAACTGCCCCAGATGTAAAATTGGCGCGTAAATTACATAGGTTGTTAAAGTGGATTAAGTTTGTTGATCCGGAACAGTATAAGCAATCACGGAAACAAGTTTTGGCGGATATTAAGTCTGGTTCAAATGGTGATATTGCTGGATATCGTGCGTTTGTTAAACTGATTGATAATCCAAAGTTTGGTAAGAAAAACGATAGCTTTATTAATGAGCTGATTGCAAATAGTCCAAAAACAGAAGAAGCTGTATTGAAATTGTCTGAACGTGATAATGTGTTGTGTAAATTTGGTTTGGATTATCGGTCTGATTATATATGTAATGATTCTAAGTATACAGATATTGTGTTGGTGAATTTGGCATGTTTGCGCGCTTTTTGTTTGTATGGGACAGAATTGGTGTTTAAAATTTTGTGTCTTTATTTAAAATTGCAAAGCGATAAAGCAAGGTTAGGTTTTGCAAATATGTTGTGGTCTGATTACCATGATCTTGTTTCTTTTTATCAGTGTAAATTTGAAGCACGTCAAGAAGTGTTTAATGAGGCGATGGAAATTTATCAATCAACAATGGATGATGTTCGTGATGTGTATTATGATTCGAAAAAGGCGGTTGATAAAAAATATAAAAACATAGAAAAATATAAAGAATTAATAAAAACTGGACAATTGCCAGTATTTAAAAAGAAATAAAAATTCCCCCGTTTGGGGGAATTTTATTAAATGCTGTCAGCATTCACCCAACGGCCGTCTTTTAACAGGCCTGGGGCCATGCCTTCGTTTGTGCGTAATGCGTCAATAACACTGCGTGCTTTGGCGGCATCCATGTTAATAATACGAACTTTGAACAAGTCGCCTTCGTTAACAACGACTGCATCGCCATATGTTTTCATACGGTTTGCCAATGCGTCTGCGCTGTCTTGTGCATAGAATGCGGCCAACTGAATGCTGTA
>JAZQUA010000011.1:0-10550 GCA_045631065.1 Candidatus Enterousia sp.
TGTCTGGTTTATTAATAACCGCCAAGAATTGTGCATCATTTGGACTGCAAATCATTTCTTCATAACAATGTGGAACATTTGACATTTGTGCACAATATGTTTTTACACGTGCTGTTGGCCAATCACTTTCTTTCTTTGAAACCTCGTTATAACAGTCAAATATTTCTGTTAAACATTCGTTAAAGTTAGACATTGCAGTTTGTGCAGCTGTCAAAACAGATTCGCGTTCTGCATTTGCAAATTCAAGACGTTTTTGTTGTAATGCCTGTTGTGCTGCAACTTTTTGATAACCAATATTTTGTGCTGTTGCACGTAATTGTTCACCATACAAGTCACAGTCTGCATTTGCATCAAGTAAATATTTATTCATAATACTGCGACGTGCATCTGCAACTGGCCCGCGCAGGTTAGAATATGGGTCAACAGTTGTATTTGTATAACCAAAACATGCAGCGCTGCTGTTCACAGAACCTGTACCGCCACGTTCCAATAAATTAATTTCATTATTAGCATCCAAAGTAATTCTTGAATTAAAGTTATACGGACAATTTGATGATTGACCTGTTGCGCATTTGCCACCATTTGGTGGTGTGCCGCATGCCTCGTAAATACCGTTAAAGCAGGAATCAAGTACACGTGAGCAAACTTCGTTATGTGCGTGTTTAAATAATTCATAACCCCATTTTGTTGCCAATGAATCAGGCGCACTGTCATCTGTTGTAATTGTTGAACCAATACCAGCCAAACCACTGACGATACCAGACATATTTTCAAATGAATTTAACAAGCTGTTTTCATCATCTGTCAAAATTGTGATTGTTTTTTCTTTGGCATCTGCCCAAGATTTCAATGATGCCAAGATATCAGAACCACTGCCATCCAAGTCAGTTACATTAAAACCAAAATTATTACCGTTTTCATTACAGTATGTAGGCTTATTACATGATGTTACTTCTTTACCACTTTCAAAAATTCCATGATTTGAACACCATGCAATTGCTTCTGGTGAATTTAAACCATATTGGTTTGTTGTATCTTGCCATGAAACACAGTTCATAACTTTTTCTGCATCTGTTAATTTGAATGCTTCGGATACATCTTTACCCTTGTTTGCAACCAATAATGCCAATTCCCCAGAAACCTTTATCAGTTCTTCGTTTGCTGTTTCCAATGCATCTTCTGCCTGGGCAAATGCGGTTACACGACCGGCGCAACCACATCTGCGTTGTGCCTGGTTACGTGCAGTACAAATTTCATCCATACATGTATAATATGATTCCAAACAGTTGCTGTATGCATCAGCAGAAATCATACCGGTTGTTGAATCAATAATATTTGAATAGTTACCAGTGTATAACTTTGAATTCAAATATGAATATGTCGAAGATGCTGTTGCCTTGGAACCGCGGATTGCACTGCCCTGTAATGAAACGCGTGCATTATTCGCAGCATCTGTTGTCGCAGTTCTGGCACGTACAGTGCGTGCGCGCGTTGCACCTGTGCGATTTGCCCCAGTATTATTTTGACGTGATACAACGTTGCGTGTCGGGGTTGTTGCAGCATTTGTATTACGTGTTGTAATTGTGTTTGTGCGTGGATTTTGTGTGTTTGCACGATTTACAACATTACGCGTTGTAACCCCACGAGAATTTGTCATTTGATTACGTGCCGCATTAACAATTGCACTGCGCGCAACTGTTGCACGATTTGTTGTTTGTCTGTTGCGTGGGCTGGCGCGACCAGATGTGCGTGCATTATTCCCAGCACGTTGTGATTGTGGTATCATCAAAGACGCATCGTCAATTGGTGCGATTGGATCTGCAAATACAGCACGCATCGACAAAAATGTCGAGCATACAAAAAACGCACCCGCCAACAAGAAAACTGTACTTACAGCGTTCTTTAATGATTTTGCAACCGTTTCTGTTTTCATAAAACATTCCCCCTGTGTTCTGGAACCACCAGAATTCCAACCTTTTACATACTGCGTGCGACACAATATGCCTTTATCATTTATTTAATTATATCAATTTTTTGTCGGTCTGTAAACAACAATTACAGGTCTTTTTTATTATGGTTTGATGCTTGAAATTTCTTTTTATTTTGGTACGATATGGTGCGAATAATTTTAGATAAACAGGATAAAGACATGAATATCGAACTTGGAAAAAATATCAGTCCACGTGAAATCGAAACAAAAATCCAGGAATTCTGGGATAAAAACAATTTTTGGGCAAATAATGTAAATTCAGAAAAAACACCTTTTTGTATTATGATGCCACCACCAAATGTGACTGGTAATTTACATATGGGTCACGCGCTGGACAATGTTTTGACAGATATTATGTGTCGTTATAAACGTATGGCAGGTTTCGATGTTTTATGGCAGCCTGGTACCGATCACGCATCAATTGCAACACAATTATTGGTTGAACGTGACTTGTCAAAACGTGGAATCAACCCACACACGTTAAGTGTTGCAGAAAAACTGGATTATGCCTGGGCATGGAAGGCTGACAAGGGTGGTCAAATTATGAATCAGTTGCATATCTTGGGTGTAACACCTGCGTGGCAACGCGAAAGATTTACAATGGATGCTGGTTTGTCAAATGCTGTTACAAAACTGTTTGTAAAAATGTATAACGAAGGCCTGATTTATCGTGAAAAACGCCTTGTGAACTGGTGCCCAAAACAGCAGACATCTGTATCGGATTTAGAGGTTGAAACACGTGATGAAAAAGGCAAATTTTATTACTTTAATTATCAACTGGTTGACGGTGGTGTAATTGAAATTGCAACAACACGTCCAGAAACATTGTTTGGTGACCAGGCAATTGCTGTTCATCCAGAAAATGAAAATTTAAAACATCTGATTGGATGCAAAGCAATTATTCCACTGACTGATATTGAAATTCCAATTATCGGTGACGAGCACGCAGACCCAGAAAAAGGTACAGGTGCTGTAAAAATTACACCTGCACATGACTTTGATGATTACGAGGTTGGATTGCGTCATAATTTAACACCGGTTTGTATTTTGACACCAGATGCAAAGTTAAATGATAACCCTGTGGTACCGACAAAATATCGTGGCATGGACAGATATGCTGCACGTGCTGCTGTTCTGGAAGATATCGAAGCAGCAGGTTTATTGGTCAAGGTCGAAGATAAAATTATTCCAACACCATATTCAGAACGTGGTGGTGTTCCTGTTGAACCATATTTAACAGATCAATGGTTTGTTGATGCTGAAAAACTGGCAATCCCTGCGATTAAGGCTGTTGAAGAAGGTAAAATCAAATTTATGCCAGACCACAGATATAATTTGTTTATGTCATGGATGAAAAATATTCGTCCTTGGACAATTTCACGCCAATTGTGGTGGGGGCATCATATACCTGCATGGTATGACGCAGAAGGTAATGTCTATGTTGCAGAAACCGAAGAAGAAGCAATTAAACAATCTGGCGGTAAAACATTAACACGTGACAAAGACGTATTGGATACTTGGTTTTCGTCTGGTTTGTGGCCATTTTCAACATTAGGCTGGCCAGAAAATACACCAGAACTGAACAAATACTATCCAACAGATTTGTTATATACTGGCGCAGATATTATTTTCTTTTGGGTTGCGCGTATGATTATGATGGGTATTTATGTAATGGGCGATGTTCCATTTCATACTGTAAATTTCCATGGTTTGGTACGTGACAGCAAAGGACAAAAAATGTCCAAGACCAAAGGCAACGGTACAGACCCACTGGATACTGTTGAAAAGTTTGGGTCAGACGCACTGCGTTATTGGATTGCAACTGCACCAATTGGTACAGATATTCGTTATTCTGATGACGAAGTAAAACGTGGTTCAAAATTGCTGACAAAATTATGGAACGCATCAAAATATGTTCTGATGAATTTATCTGATTTTGAACCAGAAACCGCACAACAGATTCCGGTCAATGAACGCTTTATCGAAGACAGATGGGTGTTAAGTGAATTAAACAAGACAATCGCAGAAGTACGCAAGCATTTGGATAAATATGATAATTATAATTCACGTGCTGCGATTGATACATTCTTTTGGGATATTTTCTGTGACCAGTATTTGGAATTTATCAAGGACCGTTTCTGGGCACCTGAAAAGTACAGCGCAGAATCAAAACTGTCTGCACAGTGGACACTGTACACAGTACTGCGTGCAATAATTGGTTTGTATGCACCATTTATTCCATTCTTAACCGAAGAATTGTGGCAGAAAATCTATAAACCAATCGAAGGTGGCGAAACATTACACCTGACAGAATATCCAACTGTAAAATCTGAATATGATACAGATGTAGAACAAATGAATATTGCGCTGGAAATATTAAAAAATATTCGTGGCCTGCGCACAGAACGCAAGGTCGGTAACGGTGCAAAGCTGGAAACATTAACAATCCCATCTGACACCCCAGATGTATTACATGGATTGATTAAATCAGCTGCGCGTGCGAACGAAATTATGTTGGGTGATGCGCTGGATTTTGTTGTTATGCAAAATATTCAAGGGTAAAAATGACAAACAAGTTGGTTGAAACCAGAATTTTACAAGCATATCAATGTGATAAGTTTGGGTATATTCGTCCACTGATTTTGATGAACGAATTACAATCAATCGCAGACAGACATGCTGAAATTTTGGGATGTGGTCGAACATATTGTATGGAAAATAATATCGGCTGGGTTGTTATGTATTATCTGGTCGATATTATTGAATTACCGGTCGAAGGTGAAGAACTTACATTCATAACATGGCCATCTTGTCAAGATGCGTTACGCGCAACACGTGATTTTGAAATTCGCGGGTCAGATAACAGATTAATGGTACGCGCAACATCACAGTGGATTTTAATTGATATGGCGCATCGCAGACCGTTGCCATTGGCAAATCATTTATCTCCTGATGTTGTAACACCAATTCGTGCATACGGTTGTGCGTTTGAAAAATTCCCAGATTTTGAAACAAATAAAACGCATATTATGAAATGTCGTTTTGATGATATTGATGTTAATCAGCATATTAATAATGCGGTCTATGCAGTATGGGCAACGGAAAGTGTTGGTTACATATATCGTACACAACACAAATTAAGAAAAATAGATATTCAGTTTAAAAAAGAAGTTAGTCCAGATACACCAGAAATACAAATAGATGTTGCAATTGATGGATTGATAACGCGTCATAAAATTAAATCAGGTGAAACAGAACACGCAGTTGTTATATGTCACTGGGAAAAAATATAAAAAAGCCAGTAAATACCGGCTTTTTTTTATCTTCTTGGGCCGCCCATTGGTCCGCGCATCATTTGATTGTTTTTGTTTGCTTGCATTGAACCGACACGACCTGTGACGATTTTATCGCCAACACGAATTTCATCAGAAATAATTTCTGTCTCTGTAGCAGTTGATAAACCTTTGCTATATGGAATCATCATCATTTCTCCATCACGTAAAATTGCAAGATGTGTTTGTGGTGTCGCACCATTCGCATCTTCTGTGATATGATTAAAATTACGTACCAAAAATGCAGAATTTGATGCTTTCCACACGTTGTCACGTTCAGAAATGATAATTGTCACAAATGCTGTCATTCCAGGCATTAAACGTAAATCTGTATTATCAACATTGATAACAACCGTATAAACAACCACGTTCGATGTTGTTGTTGGAGACAAACGAATTTGGCGAACGATACCTTGGAATGTTTCTGTTGGATATGCATCAACAGAAAAAGTAACTGTTTGTCCATCTTTGATTACACCAATATCTGCCTCTGACACAGATGTTTCAATTTGCATTTTTGTTAAATCTTCGGCGATTTCAAACAAGTCTGGTGTTTGGAAAGATGCAGCAACAGTTTGCCCAACATCAACCTTGCGTGATATAACAGTACCGTCCACAGGTGATGCGATTGTTGCATATCCCAAATTGGTTACGGCGCGATCATATGTTGATTGTGCGCGTTTAACAGATTGTTCTGATTGTTCGTATTGTGTTTGTGATTGTTCCATTTCTGCACGTGAAATAAAACCTTCGGAATACAGTGTTTTATTACGTTGATATTCATTTTTTGCGAAATTACGTTGTGATATTGTGCTGTCTAATGATGCTTTTGCTTCATCAACAGATGCCTGTAATACGGACGGTTCAATTGTTAATAATATGTCGCCTTTTTTTACTTTGGAATTAAAGTCAACATACAGATTATCAATTGTTCCAGAAACTTGGGAACCAACATTTACAGTGTTAACAGGTTGTATTTCACCGGTTGCACTGACAACATGACGCAAATCGCCACGTGTAATATTTATTGTTGCGTATTCAAGTTTATCATCAGACTTTTTCGCAAACCAAAATATACCACCACCAATTAAAATTAATAACAAAAGCACCCACCACTTTTTACGCCATATAAAGCGGAAAATGCGTCCAAAAACAGATGGACGTTTTTGATTTGTATTAACAGGAACTTTTACATTTTTATTCTTTGCCATCTTCGCTCTCTCCTTCCAGTTCTGCCTTGATATCGCCCACAGCCAACGCAACAGCTGCGCGTTTTGTGAATAAATCATATTTAGCAGCGTTATTTTGTTTTTCTGCATTAACCAGTTCTGATTGTGCAGTTTGCCAATCCAGCATTGTTGCGCGTCCAACCTTGTACATACCGGCAGTGACACGTTCGCTTTCTGTGGCAGATTTTAACAATGTTTCTGTTTGTTTTAGTACTGTTTGTGCAGTCTTGTAATTATGATATGCGGTAAAGATATCAAGTGTCGCATTGTCTTGTGTACTGCGTTCTTGTTCAACGGCCCTGTCATAATTTACAGATGCTGCGCGTGCATTATATAAATTCGCAAAACCAGCGAACAATGGCATTGATGCACGAATACCAATACTGCCACTGATTTTATCTGTGCCGGCATTATATGTTTCAGATGGTGTATCGTTCCAAGATACAGAACCCGATGCAGATATAGATGGTAAATTACTTAAAAACACACTGTTTCTTCTGTGCCATGCAGCATCTTTGTTTGCTGTTGCACGCAGTAAATCAGGTCTTGTTTTTTGTGCCTGTTCAAATAATTCATCCAAAGATTTTGTGTCGGACACACCGCCAATTTCAGATGGCATATCTGCGATTTTTATATCTTGATCTGCCGGGAATGACAGTTTTGCCAATATTGTTCCCTTGGCAATTTCACGATTGTTTTTTGCGCGTTCTAAATCCAAGTCACGACTGGCCAATGTTGTATCTGCCTTTAATACGTCTGCACGCGCAACAGAACCAGCATTGAATTTTTTCTGTGCTGTATCGCGTGCCGTCTGTGCAACATCGCGCAACATTTGTGCAGATTTAACATCTGCTTCGGCATTTAATAAGGAATAATAAGAACCAATCAGACCATAAATATAATTTTGAACTGTTTCATCATATTCAAAGCCTGTTGCACGCCATGATGCAGAAACTTGATTTAAATCGGATAATCTTTTACCAAAATCAAAAAGTAAATATGATGCAGACAGTGATGCGCCATATGACCAATCACCCCATTGTTTGTTACGATATGGCAACGATGCATTTGCACCAACGTTAACACTTGGCAAATAAGATGCATAATTGGCATTTTTTGACAATCTTGCCGATTCATAAGATAAATAAGATGCGGTTGTTTGCGGATTTCTGCACAGCCCCAGTTCAATTATCTGGGTCAAAGTCAGTTTTTCATCTGGCACAGTTGTACGTGTCATACAATCGTCGTTTTGTGCGAACGCAGAAAACGGCAGGAACAACAGCGATAAAAGGCTTAGTTTTCTCATATAAATTCTCTCTCTGATAAATTTCTATATAATTATACAATTTTTATGTTGAATTACAATTTTTTTTTGCTTAATATTGCATCACTGGTTCAGGCCTGGTGGCAGAGTGGTTATGCAGAGGACTGCAAATCCTTCTATGCCGGTTCGATTCCGACCCAGGCCTCCAAAATAAGAAAATACCCCTTGCGGGTATTTTTTTGTTTTGGAAATCATAAAGCGGAGAACCGGCACCGGTTCGCATACGAGCCAAGGTTTGCAAAATTATAAATTCAAAGGCGTTTTTGTAAATTCAACAAACGATATTTTTTGATATAAGTCCAATTCAATTTTTCCTGATTTGATTTTATGATACATCATTTCTGTTTCTATATTTAAAATGTTGCACATAATAAAAACAGGTATGTTATGAATTTTTCGATAATTTTCAATTTCACGGTTTATGGACATATAAAACTCCTTGTTTATAAAATAAAAACCGCTACTTAATTGAAGCGGTCGGGGAGTTAGCAAATCATACTTATCAATGATTCCGTTGGGTTTTCAGTATAACTGTATTTTATGCCACAACAGCTCCCCGACCAGTGGTCGGGGGAATTTTACAATGCTTCTGCATTGGATAAGTACGGGCTTGCTACAGCCCCGAACCCAAATCCCTTTGGATTCACTTAGTATTATATCATTATAATTATTATTTTCAAATTTTAAAACACCCCTTGCGGGTGTTTTTTTTTATGTGTATGATTACAACTATGATTAAATCAATAAGTTTGACAGATTTTAGAAATCATATTGCATGTCGTATAAATACATCTGGGCGACACAATATAATTATTACTGGGCCAAACGGTGCAGGTAAAACCGCAATATTAGAGGCGATATCAATGTTATCTGGTGATCGTGGTATGCGCGGGGCCAGCATGACTGATATTGCAAGATTTGATGGTAATGGTGGTTTTAGTATATTCGCAACAACAAATTGTGATACTGATTTATCTGTTTATTTTAATCAAAATGATTCAAACAGACGTGCAAAGATTGATGGCGAAAACAGCGCGTTGTCAGAACTGGCACAACACCTGTCATCTGTCTGGATTACACCCAAAGAAGACAGATTGTTTGTTGAAAGTGCATCAGACAGACGTGCTTTTTTTGACAGATTAACAACCAGTTTTGATGCGTTTCATGCTGGGCGTACAGCCAAACTTTCTAAATTATTATCAGAACGCGCGTATGCGCTAAAAACAGGCGCAGATGCGCATTGGTTGGATGCACTGGATACACAAATTGCTGGCACTGCGGTGGCTGTATCGGTGGCAAGAATTCAATACGCTGGCGAATTAAATTACTTTCTGAAAAAGTGTGCGATTTCTGTGTCTGGTCTGCTGGAACAAATGTTAATAGACGGCATGCCCGCAGGAGATACAGAAAGAAAATATATGGAATATCTGCGCGAAAACAGATGTCTGGTTGGTGATAAAATGGTGCTGGATGGGCCACATAAATCTGATTTTGGTGTGTTTAACAAAGAACTTAATTTACCTGCACATTTAACCAGTACAGGCCAACAAAAAACTGTATTAATGGATTTAATCTTAGCACATGCAAAACTGGTTCATACAAAAACAGGTAAACAAATTCTGATTTTATTGGATGAAGCGGCGGCTCACTTGGATGAAACTGCGCGTGAAAAATTATTTAATGAATTAAAAGATACAAATGCGCAAGTATGGGCAACTGGGCTGGATGCAGAAATATTTAAAAATGTTCCAGATGCTGTATTTGTTACTTGCCATAATGGGCAAATAAATAATATAGTATTGGCGGAGTAAAGATATGGCACGTATTGATTATCAAACACTTTTGGATAACGCGTTAAAGTCAGTTGTCAAAGATGCGCTGGTTCATGCGCAGTTTAATGGGTTGGGCGATGGAACACACTTTTTTATCACTTTTCGTACACGTGATGCAGGTGTTGTTTTGCCTGACTTTTTGCGTATCAGATATCCAGATATTATGACGATTGTCTTACAATATTCATATAATAATTTGCATGTATCTGACAAAGAATTTGGTGTACAGTTAACGTTTGACGGTCGTCCATTTTTTATACGTGTTCCTTTTTCTGCATTGGTTGAATTCAAAGACCCGTCTGTTGATTTTATGTTGTCTTTTCAAACAAAATCACAAACACAGGCCGCAGATAATGATATGGAATTACCACTGGATGAAAAACCGGATACTGTTCCAGACCCAGGACGCGTTGTATCACTGGATGAATTCAGAAAAAATAGAAAATAAAAAAGCCGGTATTTGCCGGCTTTTTTATAAACAAACATTGCACCTAGGGATGTGGGTTCGGGTCTTGTAGAAAGTCCTTTCTTGTCATGCAGTGTCTGCGATATACATATTATGTAAATTTATATATTCTTGCAATTGGTACATTTTCCTGTATACGGGCAAATGTGCGCCACAGGACAATTTTCGCATTTTGGACGCAGAGCACTGCATACATAACGACCATGCAAAACCATTACATGATTTACAATTGAATGATATTTTTTTGGAATCTTTTTTAATAATTTTTCTTCGACTTTTTCTGGTGTATTATCTGTATCACCGACCCAACCATACCGATGCGCATTACGAAAAACATGTGTATCAACACCAATATTTGGTGCACCCCATAATACATT
>JAZQUA010000012.1:0-2861 GCA_045631065.1 Candidatus Enterousia sp.
ATTTTTTTTTTGGGTGATTTTTTTTTTTTTTTTTTGTTTTTTGGGGGGGGGGGGGGGATTATACGGCGGGGCACGCACATCGTGCGAAGAACACAACCACACTGCAAAATTTGTGTCCAGATAACATTCTGGTCTGACCGCAGGTGGCGAGGATAACAACACAAAAAAGGATAAAATCATGGCATTGCCAACTTTTACAATGAAACAGTTGATGGAAGCAGGTGTTCACTTTGGTCACCACACACGTCGCTGGAATCCATTGATGACACCATATGTTTATGGCGTTAAAGATAAAATTCATATCATCAATTTGAACAAAACTGCACCACTGTTGCACCGTTCTTTGGTCGCATTGGAAGCTATCGCAGCTGCAGGTGGTAAGGTTCTGTTTGTTGCTACAAAACATCAAGCAAAAGATATCGTAAAAGATGCTGCGGAACGTTGTGGCCAATTTTATGTTAATAACCGCTGGTTGGGTGGTATGTTGACTAACTGGACAACAGTTTCTCAGTCTATCCGTCGCTTGAAGAAAATGGAAGCTGATATTGAAAACGCTGAAAAATTAGGCCTGACAAAGAAAGAAGTCGGTGTAATGACCAAAGAAGTTGAAAAACTGCGTGGTATTTTCGGCGGTATTATGGAAATGCATGGCACACCACAGGCAATCGTTATTATTGACGTGCCACGTGAAATGAATGCTGTTCGCGAAGCAAAGAACTTGGATATCCCAACAATTGCAATTTGCGATACAAATGCAAATCCAGAAATGGTTGATTACCCAGTTCCAGGTAATGATGATGCTGCACGCGCAACACAATTGTACTGCGACTTGTTCGTAGATGCGATTTTGTCTGGTATCGAAAAACGCTTAGGCGGTGCAGCTGGCAAAAAAATTGCATCTGAAAATATGGCAGATGCAGCCGATGAACTGGAAGATGAAATCAAAGAAAAAGAAGCCAAAGTTAAATCAAAAACAACTGCTGCACGTGCAGAACGCCGCAGCAAATTGGCTGAAAAGGCAGATAAATAATATCTGATTTTATCGACTTAATCGTGCAGGGGAAATGCCCCTGCACAAAAGAATTCTTTTAACAAAGATGGGAGAAAATACAATGGCAGAAATTACAGCAAAATTAATTCAAGAACTGCGTGAAAAAACATCTGCAGGTATGATGGATTGTAAAAAAGCCTTGATGGAAAATGATGGCGATATTCAAGCTGCTGCTGATTGGTTGCGCCAAAAAGGTATCGTAAAAGCTGCATCCAAGGCCGGCCGCGTTGCTGCATCTGGTTTGGTTACAGTTGTAAAATGCGACAATATGGGTTGCGTTGTTGAATTAAATGCAGAAACAGACTTTGTTGCTAAAAATGAAAAATTCCAAAAGTTGGTTGCAGATGTTGCAGCAAAAGCTGCTGAATTGCAAGGCGATTTCGACGCAACAATGGAAGCTGTGAAAGATGATATCGCTGCAACTATTTCTACAATCGGTGAAAATATGAACTTGCGCCGTATCGCAAAAGTAAATGGTGATAAAATCTTTACTTATATTCACAATGCCTTGGTTCCAGGTATGGGACAAATCGGTGTTGCAGTTGCTATTAACGGAACAGACGCAAAAATCGATGAAATTGGTTCAAAAGTTGCAATGCACATTGCTGCAAACAAACCAGAATTTATGACAATTGCTGATGTTGATCCAGTTGCTGTTGAACGCGAAAAGAAAGTATTTGTTGAATCTGGCGCAACAGCTGGTAAACCAGAAAATATCGTTGAAAAAATGATCGAAGGCCGTATTAAAAAATGGTATGGCGAAAGTGTTCTGGAAGAACAGCCATTTGTTATGGATCCATCAAAAACAGTTAAAGAAGTCGTCGCAGAAGCTGGCGGTCAATTGGCTGGATTTGCATTCTTTGTTTTGGGCGAAGGTATCCAAAAACGTGAAGATAACTTGGCAGACGAAGTTGCAAAAATGTTGGGTTAATAAATTTTGTATTAAAAAAGACCGTCGGATAGACGGTTTTTTTTATTGTGTTTTTTGGATTTGTATATTATAATTTTCATTGAATCAACAGGGATGTTGGCTCGGGGACGTAAGAAATCCTTTATGAAAGCTGTGCTTGTTTGCACTGATATCCGACTGTGGCAAAGTAAAAAGAACAGCGCGGATGCGCTTTTTATTTTGCTTTTGTTTTCTGCCCGATTTTAGTCGGGGGGCCTGTGGCTATACAATAGCGCGAATGCGTAAAGGCCACAGGGGTCATTCTTTCATATGATTTTCTTAACCCCCTGACCGTCAATCTCTTTGACGGTTTTTGTTTAATTAAACGAAAAAGGGAAAAGAAAATGAAAAAAACTTTTATTTTAACTTCACTGGTTGCCATAGGTATATCTTGTTCTGCACATGCAGTATCTGATGTATCATTTGGCGGTAAATATACACAAACAGACGGGGCACAAGCAAATGTTTCTGATGCATTGGCAGGTGTTCCATACGAATATACAAAATCAGATGGGACAACAGCAACCGTTGCAGACCATAACACAGACCCAACTTTGACAGATTTTACATATACTGACCGCGAAGGGAATACCGCAAATTTATCAACAGGCGTGCCAGCGCAATCTGATTTCTGGGCAGATACAACAGCAGACGGTGTAAATGTAAAAACAACACAGTCAATCGTTTCTGGTGCAACAGCAAGTCGTGATAATTATAAATATTTGAACGGTGCAGGTGAAGAAGTTGTATTGGGTGCAGCAGCACAAGATATGGTTGAAAATCATACTTTGTCAGATTATGCAGGTGGTACAGAAGTGACTGTTACAAATGGTACAGCTGACACAACATTTGACGGTTCAT
>JAZQUA010000013.1:0-11921 GCA_045631065.1 Candidatus Enterousia sp.
GCGTAACGCTACAATTATCACAGGCGCCAGCGGAATTTTAAAAATCAAATTCCAACAATGGGCGAAAAACAGTATAATCAGCCCATATATCATTTCTTGGGCACCAATAAACAATGGCAGCTTTGCCGTCAAATTTAAAAAGCAAGAAAAATTATCGACCTGTTAATTCAGACGGATTTATATACTTGCCGTCTTTTTTTATACCATAATGTAAATGCGCACCTGTTGAACGGCCTGTATTACCACTGACTGCGACAACAGAATTTTTTGAAACATTATCACCCTGGACCACAGATACAGACTGCAAATGACAATACACTGTTTCATATCCCATACCATGTGTTATTTTCAACCCATTACCACAAGAATTATCACGCCACACACTGGTCACTGTGCCGTCTGCAGGCGCATAAATTTGTGTTCCTGATGGCACTGCATAATCAACACCTTTGTGCAAATCGCGTTTGCCGGTCACAGGATGAATTCTTTCTCCAAAAGACGATGAAATACGGGGCGCCCCCAGCACCGGTTCCGACAACGGAATTTGCGATTGCGATACAGACGCTGTTTTTATTGTGTATGATGGCACAGTCGTTGCAGATTGGGGCGCGATATAACCTGCCTGTTGCAATTGTTGAACAGCGTTTTGTGTATGCTGATTCAAATCACGTAATTCATCTGCAATTGTAATTCCAGAATATGCACAATTTTTCACACATTTGCCATTTGCATCGTATTCCGATTCCCATGGTTCGTACCCTGCTGCCAAAACTGCGATTTTATCTGCAAAAGAAACATCTGCAAATGTAGAAGGAAAGCTTTGCGCTGTTAAAAAACTTTTTTTTGCTGTGTGTGTTAACACACCCTGTTCTGCCCCATGTGCAGACAAGACACAAAACACACCAAACAAAAATAAAATCTTATGCATATCTATATTATATCATTTTTAAGAATATTTTGCATGACTAATTTCTTTTTTTCTGCTATTAGTCTTTTGACAGGAAAGATAATTATGAAAAAAGTCCAAACAGTTTATGAACACATTCGCAGCAACAACATCAAAACCGCCGTTTTGGTGGCGCTGTTTCCGCTGTTCTTTATTGGGCTGATGTTTCTATTTGTATGGGCGGTGGCACCATTAAATCAGGCAATTGACACAACAATATCTGTTGCAATACCAACATTTATCGTATGTGCGATTTGGATGTTGATATCATGGGCCTTTGGCGATTCAATGATATTAAATGTCGCAGGTGCACAAGAAATAAAACCAAGCAACCCAGAACATCGCGAAATTTTCAGGACCGTTGAAAATGTTGCATTGGCCGCAGGTCTGCCAACACCACGCGTGTATATTATCGAAGACAATTCGTTAAACGCTTTTGCGACAGGGCGCACACCACGTGACGCATCTGTGGCATTGACCCGCGGGATTATAAAAAAGCTTGATAAACAAGAACTGGCAGGTGTAATCGCACATGAAATGGCACACATTGGAAATCGTGACATCAGACTTGATATGTTAATTATCACAGGCATAGGGGTTACAGCATTTATTGCTGATATAATATTGCGTAATGCAATGTACGGCAATCACAGCACAACTGACGATGATAATCGTGGAAACAGTGCTGCGATATTAATGATGGTATGGCTGGCATTTGCTGTGTTTAATATGATTATAACGCCACTGCTGCGTATGGCAGTATCCAGAAACCGTGAATATGCTGCTGATTCCACAGGCGCGTTTATAACGCGCAACCCACACGCATTGGCAAATGCGCTGCGTAAAATCAGCGCGGATTCGCGCGTTGAATCAATGGACAACACAAAATCCTTGGCGGCGATATGCATTGCAAATCCTGGGCGACCACGTGAATTTGTTTCAGAATTAATGGCAACACATCCGCCAATTGATAAACGTATAAAAAAATTAAAATCTATGTCTGTATAAGTAAGGTAAAGGAAGAAAAAAAATGGCAAACTTACATTTTCATTATGGTGTTATGAGCAGTTCTAAATCAGCGGCATTGATTATAAACGCACATAATTTTACACAAAATCAAAATCCAACCGAAGTAATAAAGCCGTCATTCGATAACAGATTTGCAAGTGATAAAATCGTTTCCAGAATTGGATTAAACTGGGACGCTAACGCAATGCCAAACCTGCAAAACTATACACCAAAACCAGATACAAAGTTGATATTGGTTGATGAAGTACAATTCTTTTCACCAGCAGATATTGATAAATTGGTAAAAATTGCAGATGAACAGAATAAAATTGTTATGTGCTATGGTCTGATGGTGGACAGCAACGAAAAAATTTTCCCTGCTTCCCAACGCCTTATCGAAGTTGGCGCAAAATTGCATCGTATGGAATCATCTTGTCAAATTAACGGCTGTATGAAACTGGCAACACATCATTTACGCTTTGATTCTGCGGGGCACGTCATACGTGCGGGCGACCAATTTGCACTGGGGGACAGCAACTATAAATCGGTCTGTCGCCATCATTTTAATGAAATTTATCATAAAAAACAAAAAATCAGATAAAAAAATATTATTTTTTCTTGCAATTTGAATAAAATGATATAGAATATAAATCCGTTGCATCCATAGCTTAACTGGATAAAGCATCTGACTACGGATCAGAAGACTGAGGGTTCGAATCCTTCTGGATGCGCCAGAATTAATAGAAAATGTCGCCTTGTGCGGCATTTTTTGTTAATCCATGTGTAACATGGAGTTCGAACTCAAGGTTCGAGCCGTAGGCGAAAGGGGCCCGCCGCTTTGCGGTGGGAATTAACAATCCTTCTGGATGCGCTACGAATTCAAGCACCGCCGTTTGGCGGTGTTCGTTTAGTATAAAATTGGTTGTTTTTGAATCATAGTAATCCATTGTTTTACAGACGCTGTGTTCAAAAACATATTTGGTAAAAATTCATCCAATGGCGCACCACCATTTTTATAATATTCACACAAAAAGTCTTCTAATGTTGCCGACCAATCAATAACATATTCACCGTTTTGTTGTTTGGCAAACAGGTGCTTTAAGTTTTCTTTTGGTACTTTTTTATTCCAATGGGAAAATTCTTGTGCGATTTGGATACTGTCTTTGATTGGTCGCGTGGTTGGAACCAATCTGTATCCCATGGCATAATGAAACGGGAACGAGATACCTTCGGCAACAATATGTACGTTTCCTAAATTTTCTTGCAGCATTCGTTCAACACGTATTTGATGCAATCGCGTTCCAATCCCAGCATAGTTATCATTATCTTTGGATTGCATATATGCGCACACTTTCTCGTACAATTGTCCATTTATTACTGTTATATCAAACTTAGGGGTTATCATTTTTTTATCTTTGTTTATACAAAAGTAAGTGTCGCCCACAATTTTATAACGTTTATTATTTACGAACCTTTCGCCTGAAATATCTTCTATCATTATACAGTATTTTTCTGTGTTTGGAATGTCTGATTGTATGCCCGCAACATATGCAGGTACAGGTGAACCTGTTTTTTTATTTATCAGCGTTGTTATTTTTAAGCCACTTTCGTCACGATTATTACCAACCATAAATTCAGGGGTCATCAGTTTATAAAACGTTTGAGATGTTATTCCCGTAGCATTCTGTTTGCGTAAATTTATTGCAATATCGCATGTGTCATATCGCACAATAAGTTTATGTGGCTTAAACGAGAACTTGTCTTTAAAGTTTTGTATCAGTGTATCAAATTTCATCTTGTTATTATTATACCTTGTTATTATCAAAGCATATAATACACCGAAACAACAATTTGTCAACAATGTGTTGCAGATAAATACTTTTATTACTTATCAAAAAATCCCCCAAACGGGGGATTTATTATTTCGCTTCTGCCGGTGCTGGTTCAGCCGGTGTTTCTGCTGGCACAGCAACATCTGCCTGCTGAACAATTTCTTGACGCAGGTCACTTTGCTGATTACCCATATCTGTCTTTGATGCAACCAATGCCAATGCCGCACATAAAACAAAGAATATTGTTGCCAACCATGCTGTGGCACGTGTTAAAAAGTTTCCAGCCGCAGCCCCAGTTAATGCACCACCAAACATTGATGCCGCAGATGAACCAGACATACCAGAACCTTCGGACTTTTGTAACAAGATGATTCCAATCATCATAATTGCAACAATAATCAATAAAACTAATAAAATTGAAAACATATTTTTTTCCTTTGTATTTATTCTTGGTTCAATCTTAAATCCCTGCACCTTAAATTGCAAGCATTTTCAACAAAGATTCAGCAGCCGTAATGCTGGCTGATTTTTTTGACGTGCCACTGCCAGTTGCTGTTTTACCCATCGCACTGACCCGAACGTTAAATGTTGGGTTATGCGATGCGCCTGTGGGTTCCAAGTATTCATATACAGGCAAATTACCAGAATCATATTGTTGAACATATTCTTGCAGTGCTGTTTTTGGATCTTTTGGTGCGATTACATCAACTGATGCCAATTCGCGCCAGATTTCAACAATAACACTGCGTGCGGCATCAAATCCACTGTCTAAATAGATAGCACCAAATACAGCCTCCATCGCATCTGCCAATATATGCATTACACGACCTGCGGTCATATGTCCATGCTTAATCTGTTTATCCAGCCCCAGTTCCGACGCAACAGATGCTAATGTTTCTGTTGAAACTAGCATCGCATGACGGCGCGCCAGTTCACCTTCACTTTCATTTGGGTACATTTCGTACAGCAAGCCAGCCACACTAAGTCCCAAAACGCGGTCGCCAATAAATTCCAAACGTTCATTATTCTGTGTTGCGTTTGCACCACTTTGTGTCAGTGCTAAATTCAACAAGTCTGTGTTTTTAAAATCATAGTTTATTTTTTTCATCTTAATCTATACCCATTCCAAATCTGCCCCAGCGCATTTTGTTACCCCATGACCAAACCGACAACATTGGTGCATAATAGTTGTGAGAATACCAAATTCCCCAAACACGCCCCAGCACGTTATCACGTGAAACAAAGCTGACATCTGCGCGACTGTCGTTACTGTTATCGCGATTATCACCCATAAAGAACAGATGACCATCCGGTACAGTGAACGCAGGTGTATTATCCAATGGCGCGTTGTCTGAATATTCAATAATACTGTGTTCAACACCGTTTGGTAAAACTTCTGTATATTCAGTCGCTTCGAATACACCGCATGCACCAGCATACATATTGCAGAAATCATCTGATTTATATTCAATCGTGTAATTAAATGGCGCAGGCTGATTATCAATCCAAATTTTATTCCCCTTTATTGACATATTATCCCTGTAATACCCAACACTGCGCATCGATTTGGGCATTGTCGCAACAATATAAGGACGCGCGTCTTTACGTTCAACCAACTTGCCATTTATGTGCAAGCGACCATCAATCATTTGAACAGTATCACCCGGCACACCAATAAGACGCTTTACATAATCTTGGGACTGATTAACCGGATTACGGAACACAATCACATCGCCAACAGTTGGTTCCGTTGCCCAAAAACGACCATCCCATAAATTCCAAGAACCAAATGGGAAAGAATATCTGGAATAACCATATGTCCATTTCGTTACAAATATATGGTCGCCAATATGCAATGTTGGTATCATTGAACCCGACGGAATATTAAATGGTTCCAACAGAAAACTGCGAAAAACAATTGCAATCAACGCACCATAAAAAATAGTATTAAACCATTCACGTGCAACATTCTTATTTTTGGCTGGCATATAAAATCCTTTGTGTAACATTGGCTATATTATAACTTGCACAAATTTAATTCAAGTTATAATATGTCAATTATGATATCTTTGAATTCAATCATATTTAATGGAATGGATGCAACACCTATTGATGTTCAGGTACAACTGTCATCTGGTCTGTCAAAACCCGAATTTAATATTATTGGATTGGCAGACAGGGCCGTTAAAGAATCTGCAGAACGTATCCGGAATGTTTTGTCTGCACTGAACCTGTCGTTACCGCCAAAAAGACTGACTGTGAACTTGTCACCCGCAGACGTGGAAAAAAGCGGTTCTCATTTTGATTTGCCTATATTGTGCGGCATTTTATGCGCGATTGGTGTTCTACCTGAAAACGAACTGGAAAAATACGTCATATTGGGCGAAGTCGGGTTAGACGGTGCGATTGTAAAAACAGATGCTGTGTTGCCTGCCAGTGTTTGGGCAAACAATAATAACCTGGGCATAATCTGCCCCGGCGACCAAGGGGCAGAAGCACGTTGGGCTGGACATAACAATATTTTGGCACCATTTCATGTTGTGCAGCTTATTAACCACTTTAAAGGCACACAAATTTTACCACTGCCAGAATTAACAACACCTGACAACCTTACAAATTCCAATCTGGATATGTCAGAGGTGCATGGTCAAGAATCCGCAAAACGCGCGTTGGAAATCGCTGCTGCTGGTGGGCACGCAATGTTAATGGTTGGTCCCCCGGGGTCTGGGAAAACAATGTTAGCGTCACGATTGCCGACAATTATGCCAGAAATGACAGCATCTGAAATATTGGGAACATCTATCATTTATTCTATTGCTGGTCAGTTGAATAATAAATCATTAATGTCGACACGCCCGTTCCGCAGTGTTCATCACACGTCCAGTCCTGTGGCATTGGCAGGTGGCGGTTCTGATGCACGCCCTGGTGAAATATCACTGGCACACAATGGCGTTTTATTTTTGGATGAATTACCGGAATTTAATCGCGCAACACTTGAAATATTGCGTCAACCAATGGAATCTGGTCGTATTTTAATTTCACGCGCACGCAGAAACGCAACATACCCTGCCCGCTTTCAGTTGATTGCTGCGATGAACCCTTGTCCATGTGGGCATTTGGGGAATGCTGCACTGTCTTGTTCCAAGGCACCACGTTGCGCAGAAGCATATCAAAATAAAATATCTGGGCCATTGTTGGACAGAATTGATTTACATGTTGATGTTGATGCTGTAAATCCATGGGAAATGAATAACGATAATACACCACGTGAAACAAGCGCACAAATCAGACAACGCGTGGTCGCAGCACGCAACAAACAAATAACCCGACAGGGCAAGGTTAACGCACATCTTGACGGTGCAGAACTGGAACAATTTGCCGCACTTAACAATGAACTGACCGCCTTTTTAAATACAGCTGCAGAAAAAATGGGGATGTCTGCACGTGGTTACAATCGCATAAAGCGTCTGGCACGTACAATTGCAGATTTGCGTGGTGCAGATAATATCGAAATGTCCGATTTAGCCGAAGCATTGTCTTATCGTCCAATCAATCGTGGTAAATACGGTGTAAAAATTTAAAAATCCCCAAATGGGGATTTTTTATCGTTCAGAACGCGCCTTGTCATCAATCCAACGTTGAATTTGATGTCCATATAAACGAAACTTTTTTGCAGCTTCTGCAATTGATGTATCGTTTGCATATTGGATTATATTTTCTTTTTGTTCTGGTGTAAAAACACGATGTTTACGCTGTTTGTATATTTTATATATGCCATTCCATAATTGTATAGTTGATGTAGGCTTGTTATATTTTTGTGATGCCTTGGTAACACCATAATCACGGGCAAAACATAAAATTTCTTTTTTTTCTGCTTCGCTTATACGTTCATACTGTTTTACATGTGTTGCATCTTCACGTCTGCCTGTTGGTTCATATATATTACGCGTTTTGTTCCAAGTTAATTGGGTCGCTATATCAACATTGAATTCACGCATTGCACCTGTTAGACCATATTTATTTGCATAAGATAAAATTTCACACTTTTGCTCTTCGGTAAATGTACGAATTTTATTAATTGGGCAAATTTTGTGTTCATCATTCCAGCGATACATTGTTCGGGTATCAACACCAAAATACTGCGCCGCCTGTGGAATAGAACCTATCTCTTTTGCATAATTCAATGCCGTTATTTGAAATTCTTTTGTATGTGCCATTTCACACCCCCATCACTGTATATATAAGTCTTTACAACATTTTGTCAAGCGCATCCAAAAAGCCCGTGTGCGCTTTTTTCATATTGTTTTATTTTTATGATTTTTTTATAATTATACTTATGAAAAACACACCTGATTTATTTACACTGGCAGAACACAGTGATTTAATACAAAAGTTAAAAGCATGGGATATTGCGTATCACCAAAACGATGCGCCAGTTGTTGATGACGCAACATATGATGCAGCAAAAAAACGCGCATTGGAAATTGAAGAAATGTATCCAGAACTGGCACAGTCTGGCGCATCTACACACGTTGGCGCTGCTGTTTCTGAAAAATTTAAATCATATCCACACAGTGTGCCAATGCTGTCTATATCTGATGTTTTTAATGAAACAGAGGTTGCCGATTGGTTTAACAAGCTGACATCCAAAGAATTGTTTATTGAATTAAAGGTTGACGGTGTATCATATGCTGCCCGATATGAAAATGGCGTATTGGTGCGCGGGTTAACACGTGGCAGTGGTGTTATGGGCGAAGACATCACAGAAAACCTAAAAACAATACCTGATATTCCACAAAAACTATCTGGTGAATTCCCTGATGTTGTTGAAATACGTGGCGAAGTTTATATGAAACGCAGTGACTTTATCGCACTGAACGCAGAATCTGACAAACAATTTGCAAATCCACGTAACGCAGCGGCAGGCTCGTTACGTCAGTTGAATCCACAAATAACCGCCACCAGAAAACTTAGTGCATTTGCATACACATATGGTGAAATATCAAATCGTGACTTTGCAACCCAATCTGAATATTTTGACAGACTGGAATCGTGGGGGTTTAAAACAACACGCACATGGGCACGACATGCACATAATATGTCCGAGATTCAACAGACTTATAATGACATTATGTTGATGCGCCCAGACATTCCATTTGATATTGACGGTCTGGTAATAAAGGTTAATGATATCACAACCCAAGAACGGATGGGTGCACGTGCAAACAGCCCCAGATGGGAAGTCGCATATAAATTTCCTGCGGCGCGCGCGATAACAGACTTACGCGATATCACAATTCAAGTTGGGCGCACAGGGGTTTTAACACCTGTTGCAGAACTGGAACCAATAAACATTGGTGGTGTTGTTGTGTCACGCGCAACCTTACACAATGCAGATGAGATTGCACGCTTGAATGTACGCATTGGTGACAAAGTTATTGTACAGCGTGCAGGCGATGTTATTCCGCAAATTGTTGGCGTTGCAGAACAAAATCCAAAAGCGTCCGAATTCGTATTTCCGGCCACATGTCCCGTATGTGGTGGTAATGTTGTCCAAGAATCGGGCGCAGTGGCACGCAGGTGTGTTAACACACTGGGATGCCCTGCCCAGCGTTTAGGCGAACTGGAACACTTTGTTTCACGCCATGGTCTGGACATTGATGGAATGGGAACCAAACAATTAGAATTGTTTATTTCACGTGGTTGGATTAATACGCCAGCAGATATTTTCACATTAATTTCATTACATGGTGATACAATAAAGAACATTGGCGGCTTTGGGGAAAAATCTGTACATAACTTGAATCAATCAATCGAAAATGCCAGAACTGTTGATTTACACAGATTTTTGTACGCAATTGGCATCCCAGACATTGGCCAGGTTACAGCAAAAATTCTGGCAAAATCATTTGGCACACTTGACGCATTACGTAATGCCAAAGAATGGCAATTAAAGAATATTGATGGCATTGGCGATGTTATGGCACAACAGATTGTTTCTTTCTTTGCCGATATTCATAATATAAACGCACTTGATAAATTATTAGCACAAGTAACCGTTCGTAACATGGCTGTTACGACCACAAAAACAAACACCGCGCTGACAGGCAAGCGCGTTGTGTTAACTGGCACATTACCAAATTACACACGTGATGCCGCCAAAGAAATATTGGAACAAATGGGCGCAACTGTATCGAGCAGCGTTTCAAGCAAAACAGATATTGTTCTGGCCGGTATGGATGCAGGCAGTAAATTAACACGCGCAACAGAACTGGGGATTACAATCTGGGACGAAGACGATTTTAAAAAAGCAATACAAGAATAATATTTTCTTTGACTGCGATTAAAATATTATTGAAAAAATTTAATTAAATAATAATCCCCCAAACGGGGGATTATTATTTCAGATAAAATGTTATTGTCGCAACAACACGAACTTTTTTATTTATTGCCTGACGTTCGTTTGATGACCAGCTGTCTGTTGGGTCACGCGATTCAATACTGAATACACCTTGGTTTGCACTTTTAATTTTCCCAAGGTGCGCATCAGCATCTTTGGCAAATTGCTGACCCGCCGCGGTGGCATTTTTTGTTGCCTGCTCTATCATAGAAATTTTAATATCGTTCAAACCATTAAAGATGTAAATTGGGCCAGAATAATCTTCGGTAATTGTAATGCCACGACGAACCAATTCACCCATACGACGTGACACACTGTCCACCAATTCAACATTATGTGAACGAACCTTGACCCCCGTTTCGATTACATAACGGCCATCATTTTGCTGATTTTTTAATTCCGCATCAGAATAGCCTGCATATTTATCACGAACCTGAACACGCAGATTTTGTATATCAGATGGCGCAAATCCTGCATCTGTTAAAAATGTATGAATTTCAGAAATATCATTATCTATTTCTTGCTGTAACACAGTTAAATCACCACCAACACCATTAATTTTTATATTCCAAACAGCTGTATCTGCAACAACATCACGTTCCGCCAATCCCTTGACAGTAACGGTACGACCAGACATCGCACGATAAATACCATCACCAATAAAAAAACCACCCAGCGCAATACCAATTGCCAATACAGACAACCATAATCCAGACATTGATTTTAATTTTGTAGTAATTTTCATACAATCCCCCTATTCCTTTTCTTATAAGAAAGATACACCAATTACGACTATAATATCAAGACTAAAAATCTTGGGTTATTTTCCCAATGACATAATTAGCCAACATCAACCCAAAAACACCTGTCACAGTTATCACAGACCCAAGATTCTTGGCATGTCCCGTTACAGGTTGCGGTGTTTGTGTCGAATATACAACCGGAATATCCGACAAACCTAAATCACGCATCATACGACGAACACGTGATGCCAACGGACAAACACTGGTTTTTGATAGCATTCCTATTTTTATTTGTGATATATCAGTCTTTGATGCTGCCCCCATACTGGAAATAATCTGCACATTATGTGATGCTGCCCATTTATACAGTGCAATTTTGGATTCAACAGTGTCAATCGCATCAATTATAAAATCAGGTTTAACAGATATTTCTGTATTTTCATCAAAAAATAAATCTAATGCATCAACTGTTATATCTGGATTAATATCTTTTATACGTTCTTGCGCAACACATACTTTTTTCTGTCCTAATGTACTGTCCAGTGCAAATAACTGACGATTTATATTAGTTTCTTCGACACAATCAAAATCAATCACTATTAAATGACCAACACCAGAGCGCGCCAAACCCTCAATCGCAAAAGAACCGACTGCACCGCATCCCACAACCATAACAGTTGCATTTTGCAATTTTTTTATTCCAGTGTCACCAAATAATAATCTTGATCTGTTTAATCGTGTCATTTATTTAACATCCGCATTGTATTACGATATATTATATCAGCCATTTTTTCTGGTGCAATATTCAATACAGCCCCAATACGATTTACAATACCAATAATATCATCTGGGGTATAACCATCTGTTTCTGCAACAATCCTGTCCAGTGGTGTTGCGCATAAACGTGACACATCTTGTAAATTTCGCGGTCCATATGAAAAGTACATATTATAATTATCAGATAATCTTTTTATATCATTTGGCGCACCATT
>JAZQUA010000014.1:0-10309 GCA_045631065.1 Candidatus Enterousia sp.
CCTGACGTTAAAAGCCCTCAACCGTTTTGGTTGGAGGGCTGGTGAAATAAGCGTTGCAAATACACCGCACTATTCATACGATAGTAACGAACCTCCAACCACCAATCCCATTTGGTGGTTTTTAACTGATACGGAGGATACATGAAAAAACTATTATTATGCATAATAAGCCTATATCTGGGTGGTTGCTATAGCATGGCTCATATAGAAGACCCTATTGCAGCCGAACAAGGAATCGAATGTGAATATGACAGTTTTGCAAAAACCAATATATGCACTGGCAGACACATTGTCACAAAGGCGGCAGATTTAACATCCCCAAGTGCGAACAGCTATCTAAGCGTTGATTTGGCCCAAAAGTACTTATCGCCAAAACTTATAATACGAATTAATCAAGCAAATAACTGGACTTTCCCAAGACAGGTTATCGATTCAAATGGGCAGAAATTTGCAACAACACAAATTGATTCACAAATACCAATGTGTTACAGCGGCATATGCACAACCTGGGAATACATTGGTATAAACCTTAGCATGAACTATTTACGTCAACATGCCCAAACGGGTTTTAGTATGAAAACATATGGCATACGCGGAAACATAGTAATCAACATTCCTGCCGCATACATACAGGGCTTCTTGAACTTTATAAATAACAATAAAGGATTATAATGACGCGTGGAATTATATATGTAATGTGGAACGAACTGTTCCCGGAACTTGTAAAAATAGGCATAACCAAAGGCAATTCATCAACAGATGTTGAAAAACGTCGCAGAGAATTATCTTGTGGTGAAAATATGCCACAACCATTTGAAGCCAAGTTCGCAATTTGTGTTAACAATTACGAAAAAATAGAACGTATCATTCACAAGGGGCTGACGAAATTGCGCCACAACCCACATCGGGAATTCTTCAAATTAAGTGTAGACGAAGCCATAAACCTGTTATCAGGCTATATAATCAGTGGCAGTGCCGTTGAAGTTCCAATCAAAAACTCTTTCAAACCCGATGAGAAAGCAGCAATCAAAAACATGCAAAAACAACGCGACAGCATATCGTTTCGGTCTTTAAACATACCAGTTGGCACAAAATTAACGTTTGCAAACGCAAAACACCTGACAGTTAAGACAGCCAATGACGGGCGTCGCATAATTTTACCAAATGGGAAAACCGCCACATTATCCATCGCCGCCAAAAGATTTCGTGACCAAACCAATCCAAAAAATGGCATAAAAGGCCTGACGGATGGCGCAAAAGATTTCACATACCGTGGCAAAACCCTGTGGGAATTGTCACTAGAAAAACAACGCACCAACATCGAAGCATAATAAAACCGCCCAACTGGGCGGTTTGTTTTAAACGGCCTTACACAATGTACAATCCACATAAAACGGCATCACGTTATTGGGATTATTGCATTCTGCACACAAGGGAACAATATAAACAGCGTCATCAAAACTGTCATATTTACGCACATGAGCCCCATGCTCTGCACGTTTTGAGCAACCACAACACGCACAATAAACAGCATGGTTTCCTGTTTTCTTTTCCCAATATTCCAACCAAGATGAATACAAAAATGGAGGATTCATATTGGCCGTTCTTCTTGCGTTTATTACTTTGATCATAATTTTATCTCCTATTTCAAAGCATTTTCACAAAAATGGAAAATCCTTTTGCGAAATGTAAAATTATGATAAAATTACATCGTACTCGAATCGGATTTTCCGGTTTATTTTCGTCTTCGGGTTCAGCGCTAACAAAAACCCGAAGGCGGAAGCTTAAAAAATCAACATATAGTTTTCATTTCCAAACTTCACATACAACATATTGAGAAAAAGTGCAAAAATCTAGGTATTTTTTTGCATTTTTGACACATTTTTTCCTTTACTTTTAAAAAGCTATGTTTTCCGCCCATCATAGACCTTCAACCTACTGAAAAATCAACGTTTTTTATTCGTTTTTCAACTTGACTTACCTGTGTTTGTAAGCAGTAATTGCGTAACCTTATAAACACAGGAGTAAAACATGCCAAAATATCCAGAAATAACGGTACCATTAACCAACCGCGATGGCAACGCATTCGCCATCTTAGGACGTTGCCAAACCGCACTACGTTTGGCAAAAAAGCTAGATGAGTGGCCCGAATTTTATACCCAGGCCACCAGCGGTGACTATACCACCCTACTAATTACAGTTATGAAATGGTTTACGGTGGAATAAATGTCATATTATCACACATCAAAACCAGAAACATTGGCCGAACTGCGCCGACTGCCATTTGCACAGCGCGCCACCATGTGGAAAAAGTACACCGGACATACATTCCATCGTCAAAATACTGCATTGTGGTATTACATCCAATGCGAACGCAGGAAACTAACAATCGCACCAAAACACATTAAAAAAATTCACGCATATATTGACAACCCTGAACGCTGTTTAAAACACACACAACGGAACCGATACAACCTGCACCCAGGCAAAACGATGACCAAAGAGTTTCACGGGACAACCCATACCGTATTGGTCGCTGACGGATATTTCCTGTATCACAACAAAATGTACAAAACATTATCCGCTGTTGCACGTGCAATCGCGGGCTTCAAGGTATCTGGGCCCGACTTTTTCGGCCTTGTAAAAAGGAAATCACAATGCAAAAAATTAAATGCGCAATCTATACCAGAAAATCCACAGAACATGGACTAGAACTAGAATTTAATTCCCTGCAAAATCAGGAAGAATCTTGTAAAGCATATATCGCATCACAGGCATTTAATGGTTGGGAATATGTCAAAACATATTCAGATGCTGCAATTTCTGGTGGCACAATGGACCGGCCCGCATTACAACAAATGCTGACTGATATGGCACATGGATTGATAAACACAGTCGTTGTGTACAAGGTCGACCGACTATCACGTTCCATACTAGATTTTCACAAAATGATGCAATATTTTGAAAAACACAATGCAAATTTTGTATCAATAACCCAATCATTTGACACATCAAATTCCATGGGCAAATTAACACTAAATATGTTGTTGTCCTTTGCCCAATTTGAACGTGAAGTATCCAGTGAACGTGTTCGCGATAAATTATATGCCAGCAAAGCAAAAGGAATGTGGATTGGCGGATTACCAACATTGGGGTACAATCTGGAAGACAAAAAACTGGTTATCAACCCGACCGAAGCAGAAACAGTAAAACATCTGTTTGAAAAATATCTAGAATTAGAATCTGTGGTTGAATTGGCACAATATGCACGAAAAAACGGGATAAAAAATAAATACTGGATAACACGAAACGGCACACCGCACGGTGGTGGGGATTTATACCCCAGCATTTTACATCGTCTATTACGGGACAAAGTATACATTGGCAAAATCACACATAAAAAAACAAATGAAGTGTTTGACGGAATACACAAACCGATAATCACCCAAGAATTGTTCAATCAAGTCCAAAAAGCACTGGAAAAGAACGCAAATCATCGCCATAAAAACACACGCAGTTCCGCAAACCTACTAAGCAGAAAATTATTTGATGTAAACGGTCGCCGTTTCATAAATCAAATGACACTTAATCGCGGCAAAGGCGATAAATACTATTACGCAATCCCAGGCTTTTATATGTCTGCACCAACTGTTGATGAAATCGTCAGTACTAAAATCACAGAATTTTTGAACAGCGATATGAACACGTTGCCTGAATCCACCAAAACAATCCTGAAAAGCATCGATATAAATACAATGCTGTTTGAACGCAAACGAGAATTGTTCAGAACGCTTATTGAAAAAGTTATTTATACAGACAACTTGTTAACCATATACTTGAACACAACCAATGAAAATCTAACCCAATATTCAACCACAGGTTTTATAAATCAAAATTTTAACACTATGGATTATACGATCGTCAATAACACAATCATCATAAAGGCGGCAATTATCATACGCAAGCCCAATCACAACAACGCAATTACCGTAACCCATAATAACCATTTAATAATGCATGCGATTGCAACCGCATTCAAATATCGTAAAATTTATGAACAAACCGGTTCTATAACCCAAATAATGAAATCCGACAAAATATCAAACCGCACCGCATACCGCTATCTAAGCATTGCGTACATGAATCCAAATGTATTGAACGAGATTATGGATGGCAAACTGGGGTGCAGTGTTGATGAGCTGTATGCGCTGGCGGCAAAGAATCAATTATAATCCGCCACGAACTGGCAGTGCGAAAAAGCCCATTGGATGTAAATGGGGCTTTTTTATGCATTTTTGCATCCGTAAAAACCATCCATTTGCACATATCAAAAAACATCGCCCGCAACCCCGCAGAACTCTGGGATATAAAAAATAGACGTGTGCCGAACACACGTCTATTATTATCTCTGGTCGGGGCGAAAGGATTCGAACCTTCGACATCTTGGTCCCAAACCAAGCACTCTACCAGACTGAGCTACACCCCGAAACGAAACCTATTATAACAGTATTTTTTTAAAATGCAAATTTTTATTACATTTATTTTATACTTGTCTGACCTGCTTTATTTTTCTATTATAACAGTGAAATGAGAAGGATATTTTGCTGTTTTACCGCCCTGTTATGCATTGTCACTGCGACATATGCTGCAACACGTGATGCGCAATTAACCAATACAACTGGGTATAACTACAATTATATGTACCCATACATGAACAATCAGATGCGTACTAATTTGAATCCTGGTGTTACAACGTCCCAGTCATTAAATCCAATAAACACTGTTGTTAAAACAACAAAATTATCCGCAGACAGACGTGTCGTTCCTCGTCCAACCAGCAAACGTACTGCAACCACAACCAACGGACGCAGAATTGCACCGCAGATGGCACAGTCAACAACATCTGCACGTGCTGGTGTCATGCCGTCAACAAATACAACTGGTCGCAGCGTTGTGGCACGTTCTGGCATATCACGCGCGCCTGCAATGGCACGCAACACGACCAAGCGAACCAATAATAATCCACAAAACTATACACCCCAGAATTATTCAAATACTGGTACCCAGGTATCATCTGCGCGATGTTTGGCAGATTATACAGATTGTATGAACGGATATTGCAAACGTGAAAATACTGCATATAACCGCTGCTATTGCAGTGCAAAGTTATCGCAAATCGATGCAAAATATCAAAATGATATCGAATCGCTGATCAAGCAGATATTAACACTGCAAAATTCCAGCCAATGGTCTAATTCTGAAATGAACGAATACTGGATGGAAAATGTGGGTAAATATTATGGCGATAACTCTTGGAATAATATTGATGATGCACTAAACAGCATAAACTGGACAGATCTGGACAGTCGTGTCCGCGGCCAAAGCGCTTTTGCCACAGGACATCAGTATTGCTCGCAACATCTAGAAGGTTGTTATTATATGTCGTCTAATTTACGCGATGCATATCGTTCTGAAATTTCACGCGATTGCAGCGCATATGAACAATATCTGTATAAAATAAAAAGTGCAGCAGAAAGTATAGTGGAATCGTACAAATGACAGTTTTTCTAGGCATCGAATATGGTCGTGGTGCAACCAAGGTAATCCGTAATGACGGCCCCGCATTGGCACCAAAGTTAGTACATACAATGTTTCCAAATGAACAATGGACATTTGTTACACCGGCACCATTTGATAAAGCCGAATGTGAACGCGACAGATTTGGTGAAAACTTTAAAATTCAACAGTTGATTTACAGTAAAACGCCAAATACACCGCATATTATGATTGGTGGCGATCATTCTGTAAATTTTGGACATTTTTGTGCGGTTGCTGATAACCTGGACACATCTGATTTATGTTTAGTATATATTGATGCGCACCTTGACATACATACACCTGATACTTCGCGTGCCCAGGCATCTGGCGCACCGCATGGCACAAACGTACGTGCATTACTGGGCGATGGCGATGCGCGTTGGTTATCTATTCCCCAACGACATCCTGTTTTAAAACCTGAAAACTTGTTTTATATTGCGACCCGTTCATTTGAACCCGCAGAAATAGAATATGCAAAAAAACAAAACATACATATATCTTTCGCATCTGACATACATAATCAATCCGACCTTGAATCTATAATATCAAATATCCGCCAACAAATTGGCAGCCGTCCATATGTTGTATCTTTTGATGTGGATGCAATTAATCCAGAATATTTTAACGATGTATTGGTTCCAGAATCTGGTGGTCTGACGGTTGAAATGGCACAAACACTGGTTCAATCATTCCAAGATGCATACAGTTTTGAATTTGTAGAATACGCACCAACTGGCGATAAAACCTGTGAAACAATAGTCAAAGATTTAATTAGTATTTTATTGCAATAATTTATCTGCGCTTGCTGTTGATATATTCGCGTGCAAAACATGATGCGATTTTCATTTGTTCTTTGTCAAAATCTGTAACTGCGCGTTTCCAAGAATTTTCAACAGCAACTTCATCACCCGCTAATATTTGTCGCACCAGCTTGCGCCCCCTATAAGACAAACGACCATACCCAGACAAAAAAGTTTCACCCCAATCAATAATGCGTCCATCGCGACGATTTCTGACACCATTTTCTTGAACAGATGTTTTGAACACAGACAAATCTTTATCACGCCCTGCGATGCCATCCTGTACATCCCCTGCCCACTTGGACAACATATACTTATCATACTTTAAAGACGCCATATAAATTGGATTGTTATCACGTGGCTGGGCATGATTTGCTGCAAAAGCAGTCGATATTTCAAACCAAGGCCCATGATGAACAGTCGCCCAATCCGCAGGTCTGTCAAAGAATAATTTCAATGCATAATGCGCATTTATTTCTGGGAAAGACAACTTACACACAAACCCAACAGCCCCTGCCCAAGGATTTACACCATAAACATTTATTCCCTTGGTTTCCAACACACACTTTGTATTAAACAAGTCCCCAAGCGCTGGAATCTCATAGATCTTGTCAGAATCCATATCACGAATTTCAAAGCCATTTTGAATCAAGAAATTCTCTAAATTTTCGCGAAATTGTTGTGTTACCTGGGCAATTTTATCATGTGATACACATTTGCGTAATTCTGGTGGCAGTGCACCCAAATAAGGCGATACATTACAGTTATAAATAATCTGCTGTAATCTGATTGTACTGGATGTCCAATTACGACGCAAAAAACCAGTCAGCGCAGAATGTTTTACACCCGCCTTAACTTTATCTTTGACCAAAATAATTTTATCACCACTCATCACATTATTATATAGTACAAAAACACAAAACTGTCAATATTTGTTATTAATTTTCTCGCACAGTGTATTATGCCGATAAATATTGCGTGCCAAATCATCACTGATTGTTTCCCAGTCTTTTGCACGACCGTAAATCGGAACACAAGTAATTTGCGCGCAAGAATCAATCTGCAATGGTGTATGCTTCGTACAGGCGCCTACGAATATCGTCAGTCCCACGATGAACAGTTTCTGCATTTACAACCTCCCGCAGTTTAATTATTTCACTTTGCATTTGTATATTATTTTGTGCGGCAATCCTTTGGCACTTTTGTCGTCCATTTAAAATCCCTGCATAATACACACAAAACATTAAAACAGCGGTCATCGCCGCCAATATCAAATACATTCGCATAAAAATTCCCCACATATAAAAATGCCCCATTTTGGGGCATTTTGTTTTATTGATTCATAGATGAAAAGAAATCATCATTTGTCTTGGTTAAACGCAATTTATCCAGCAAGAATTCCATCGCTTCCAACGTTCCCATTGGATTGATAATACGGCGCAAGACATACATCTTTGACAGAATATCTTTACCAACCAACAAATCTTCTTTACGTGTACCCGACTTTGTAATATCAATCGCAGGATAAACACGTTTATCAGATAATTTTCTGTCCAAGATAATTTCACTGTTACCTGTACCTTTGAATTCTTCAAAGATAACTTCATCCATTTTTGAACCGGTATCAACCAGTGCAGTTGCAATAATCGTCAACGAACCACCGCCTTCGATATTACGTGCGGCACCAAAAAAGCGTTTTGGACGTTGTAACGCATACGCATCAACACCACCTGTTAAAACCTTACCACTGGATGGAACACATGTATTGTATGCACGCCCCAAACGTGTAATTGAATCTAACAGGATAACAACATCTTGCCCTGCTTCGACCAAGCGTGTTGCTTTTTCGATAACCATTTCTGCAACTTGGATATGACGTGCAGCCGGTTCATCAAATGTAGAAGAAATAACTTCGCCTTTTACACTGCGTTGCATATCTGTAACTTCTTCGGGACGTTCGTCAATCAATAACACAATCAATTTCACATCAGGATAATTTGTTGCAATACTGTGCGCAATGTTTTGCAGCATAACAGTTTTACCAGTGCGTGGTGGTGCAACAATCAACGAACGTTGTCCTTTACCAGTTGGCGAAATCAAGTCAATAACACGTGCAGACAGATTACGTCCTTTGTCTTTATCATCTGGCACTTCCATTTTCAGCATTTCATCTGGATACAGCGGTGTCATATCATCAAAAGAAACACGATGTTTTAACTTTTCAGGACTGTCACCATTAACACGTTCAATAGTTTCCAACGCAAAATAACGTTCAGATTCATTCTGTGGTGCTTGGATTTGTCCTTCGACATAATCACCAGTTTTCAAACCATACTTTTTAATTAAATTTGGTGATACATATAAATCATCTGGCCCCGCCAAATAGTTAGATTCTGGTGCACGCAAGAAACCAAAACCATCTTGCATACGTTCCAGAACACCATCACCGATTAAAACAACTTTCTTATCTGCTGCGAACACGCGCATAACAGCGAAACGCAACTGTTGTACATTTAATTGTGAAGGATTTTCAATACCCATATCTTCTGCCATTTTCAGCAATTGCTGTGGCGATTTAGCCTTTAACTCATTAATATGCATAAAATATTCCTTTGTTGGAGATTTCAGAACATCGAACGATGCCGTTTTGATGCTATGCATTATACATCAACTTGACAAAAAAGTCAAGTTTTTATTATTTCCACGCCGTTGGTATTTCTGCATAGTCAGTCAAACCGGTGCATCCTTTGTACATATCGGAAACATCGTATGTGTCGATATTTGAAAATTTTTCATATAAAAATTGTCCGTCAACCATTACAGAGTTACCCGTTAACCCCGAACAATTAACAAATGCATTTTTTAACATAGCGCCTGTTATTGTTGATAAATCACCGAACAAACCATCGGGGATTTCACCTGTTAAACCCTTGCAACCAGCAAATACACTTGCAAAATTCCATGAAGAGGTGTATCCTGTAATTTCACCAAACAAATTTTCTGGAATAGAACCTGTTAAGCCAGAGCACCCATTAAATGTTTCTCGATAATCCGCGCCGACCAATGTGCCATTAATTCCAGAAAATAAATTTTCTGGGATATTGCCAGTAAGACCGCTACATCCAGAAAAAGTACCTGAAAACATACTATAGGCCGGCGCACCAGAAAGATTGCCGAATAATCTATTTGGGATTGGGCCCGTCAACCCCTTGCAACCAGCAAATGTTGCCGAAAACATGCAGTACTGTGGCGAACCAAATAAATAGCCAAATAAGCCATCAGGAATTTCACCTGTCAACCCCTTGCAACCACTAAAAGTTTTAAAAAAAATCGAATGCATATATTTTCCTGATAAATATCCAAATAAATTCGGTGGAATATTACCTGTCAATTTCGTACAACCAGAAAATAATTCTCTAAACATACCGTAATTTGCTGGCTGCCCATAAATTCCCTTGAATAAGTCTGGCGGAATCTCACCGGCTAAATTTGTACAACCAGAAAATAAATAATTAAAAAGAGGATTGCTGACTGTGCCGTTTTTGTTTTTTATTGTGGAAAATATAGCCCCCAGGCTGCCATCAATTTTTGCAAGATTTAAATTGTTTTGAAAACTTAATGAATTGCCGCCAGTTCTGTATCCCCCAATCTTTATCACATATTCGCCGGCGGTGGCGTATTCGTGGCTGTATGTGGTGGTGGTTGTGTTATTTTTGCGATACGATTCTCGTGTGCCATCGCCCCAATCAATATGAAACACACCAGATGCAGATATCGTAAAACTAAAACTGGTCGTGTCGGGTGTTGTTGTGGCAAAGAATTTATAATTACGAATATGGTCGCGTACCATTTCTAATGTCGCAACTGTATCTGTGGCAACAGTTGTTGCATATGCACCGTTGCCATAGTCT
>JAZQUA010000015.1:0-1659 GCA_045631065.1 Candidatus Enterousia sp.
ATCAAAATGCGGTTGTAAAAACGTATATTCCAATTTATCTACTTCCGTTTTAATTTGTGCCAATGTGTGGTTGGAATAAGATTGTTCCATTATGCTTTTGCCTTCCCAGCCAATGATGTCATTTATAAATGCGGGCAAAACCCCAACTTCTTGCAATTTTAAACTGGCATTTTTACGAAACGAATGAAAATCCAACTTTTCACCATTTGGTTTGCGAATTCCAATCTGTTTCAGGAATTTGAAAATACCCCTGGCTGCAAAATGTAAATTAAAGCTGTCGTATTTGGTTATGCATTTTGGAAATATGAAATCAGAATCAGCAGCTTTCAACATGTCTTTTCTGCGCTTAACATACTCTACAAATCCCAAATCCATTAACTGTTTTGCAATTGGGACGGTTCGTTCAGAAGCATCGTTCTTTAATTGTTTTATCGAATGATTCTCGATAAATCTTATACAATCCATTCCGTGTTCGTTTATTATATCGCCATATTGTAATGTAGCGGCTGCATTTAATCTGGCCCCAGTGAACAAGGCGACCAGCGTAGACCAAAAAACACCCGCATGTGTCAAAAAATATTTGTGTTTTGGGTCAAACATTTGTAACAAGGCGTCATCGGAATAAGGGACATGTGGCCGTTTTTCCGATTTTTTTGTTTTGGCAATGTTTGGTATGGTATTTAATAAATTTGTTGGGTATGCCTTCGGGTCCAGAATGTTCGCATGTTTTATCAATTCTTTTAAATATCTGGCATGTTTTCGTTTTGTGTCGCCTTTTATTTTATTGTTGTTTAAAATATTTGTGCAAATATCCTGAATTACATTTGGTTTATAAAATTTTGCATAATCATCATTCAGGGACAAATTAACTGCTTCTATCATGTTTCTAATCGTATTACGTTTTTTATTTTGTTCATGAATAACGTTGTTTCCCTTTTTTAACATTGATTCCAAAATTTCTGATATTGTATAACCATTTGCGACTGTTGTAGCATTCACGGATGTGTTGATAATTCCTGCAATCCCCCCCTGTATTTGTATAGCCTTTAAAATAGCGTCATATTTATCGAATGCTTGTTGAATTCTTGCATCAATATTTAATACAGTTTTTCGCATTAATTCAACTTCTGCATTCATATCTAACAAAGCATGAAGAATTCCTGGGTCAGTATTTGCCGAAATAGTTGGTGTTTCTAAAACTCGCTCATTATCCTCGAATGCGTATGTAAAATTTACATGCGATAACAAATGCTCAATACGGTTAATCAGATTTTCTACATTAATTTCATTCATTAATTTTGCCTTTTCGCGTGCTTCATAATAGTTGTTTGTTCGCAAGGACTTATAAAAATAACGTCTTTTGCCATTTTTGCGTGGTAATTCAACCATATAATAAAATACATTGTTTCGTAACCACAGGTGTTCGTATGCTTTACAGTTTGCTTGACACTTTTTCAACATTTTTCCAAACCTTGATTTTTTTAATGATTAAAAAATGGAAAGCCTAGAATTTTCAATATGTTGTCTGGTTCAAACTGTTCCCAAACAAATATTAAAAAATCCGACAAAAGTGCCGGTTTTCTAACAAGTGCTTGTTGGTTGGGGCGCACGGATTCGAAGCATGATAAAGAGAACCAAAATCTCTTGTCCTACCATTAG
>JAZQUA010000016.1:0-13789 GCA_045631065.1 Candidatus Enterousia sp.
TCATGGGGCAATTTCCGACCAAAACCTTGAACGATGATATTGCCCCACCAATCTTATTGGGGGGATTATGCGTTTAATTGCGCTGTTTCTTTTGTTGTTTATTGGGTTTGGTGCAGATGCACGTGTTTTGCATGTGGGCGATAATACAATAAAACTGTCACAGACAAAAACAACATCCCCTGCATTGCATATCAAAGTGGACGGGGAATTGTGGTATGGGGCTATGTATAATATTTTTTCATCAGGTACATTACATGTTAGATATAACAACATCAATTATTCTGTTTTGAACTGCAAACCATTTACCGACACAACAAATTATACATACGATGCAGATGGACGTTTAGTTGGTGCAAATAAAGATATATATTTAAAAGACTTACCATATACATATATGCCTATTGATAGTGGAATACCTGGGAATAACCATAATTTATCATTTGATATAAAATATAAATGGAACAACATAGTGTCATCAAACAAATATTATGGTGTTTTTGGTAATTATAACAATTTACCCATGCAAGGAGAACATGAAAACGTAACAAGATTATTATTTTATCAAGATGTTGCATATATAAATATAAATAGTCGTGCACACAATAGTCCAGAGTATGATTTTAAACAAATTGCTAACCAAATTTATAGTGTGCGTATCAGTAAAAACGAACAAACTGTTTATGGCCGACAGCTAAAAAACACAAATGGTACGGTGTTGGACGGCGAAGAAAACACGGCCAATATAGCTATTTTTGAAACTGTTTGGAAAGCCGGCGACAACCCAAGTTCCAGTGAAGTATCGATTTATTCTTTTAAAATCTGGGACAATGATACGCTTGTGCGACATTTTGTACCGGTGCCATGTGGATTACAGATTGGGGATTTTGTTGTGCCAAGTAACGGTATGTGGGATATTGTTGAACAAAAGTTCTATGGCAATATGGGCACCGGTGATTTTGTTTATGGAATTGATAGCTATACACCAATTGATATAAGAAATTACACATTTGATGCGGGTGGTAATTTGATTGATGCAAATCAAAATCTATACCTTGATAAAGGTACGAATGTTTATCTGTCAAATTATATAAATACCGGAATTTCAGGTAACAATGACAATTTGTCATTTGAAATAAAATACAAAAATTTAATCGCTGCCCCGCAAAATCTTTACTGGGGACTATTTGGTAATTATAATGGTTCAGAAACAGCAAATGTAACACGATTATTATTCAAGGATAATCAAATCCTTCCGTATGTTAATCAACGTGCAGAAAAAGCCAATTGGTTTAAAGAAAATAGGTCTGTTGGAAAAACATATACAGAATGGTTTGATAAAAATAATTATATATCAAACGGTATAGAAAAAACATTAAGTATAGCTACTAATCCTTACGGAACAATAAACGATACATATATGTATTTGTTTACATCTTCTAATCCAATCTTACCTGGCACTAAAGTATTTAGTGATAGAAGTGCGATATACTATTTAAAAATTTGGGACAATGATATGCTTGTGCGACATTTTGTACCGGTGCCACGCGGGTTACAAATCAGGGATTTTGTTGTTCCAAGTAACGGTATGTGGGATATTGTTGAACAAAAATTCTATGGCAATATGGGTACCGGTGATTTTATTTATGGAATTGATGAATGATTGTTTCTTTAATACAAAAAAATCCCCCGTTTGGGGGATTTTTTATTTCTGGATAAAGTGTACACTGTATTGTGGTTTTTTGTCGTTCCCCAATGCGGCGCGTACAACTTTGTTTGATGCAACCTGAACTGCGCGTACCAGATTATTTCTGTCTTTGCGTTCGGCCTTGGTTAAACCATCGATTGCTTTGGATATTTCAATTTGAATCTGACGTTTCATAAATCCTGTTTCGTCTGTTTCAAAAATTCCGGCACTGGAAACCTCGGGAACACCTTTCAAGAATCCACGCTTGTCAACAGGCAGGGTAACAAATACTGCGCCATTTGATGCAATCTTTTTACGGTTTTTGTAAACCTGGTCGTTTGCACTGCGTTCTGTTTCACCTTCCATAACGACATAGTTTGTTTCGATTGTTTCTGCGACATATGGTTCATTTCCATCAGACAATGCAATCATTTCACCGTTATGTACAATCATCATATGTTTTGCACCGCCACGTTCCATTGCCATTTTACCATTTAACATTTCGTTAATATAGTCACCATGCATTGGAACAGATACTTGTGGGTGTACCATATCATAGAATTTTTCCAGTTCTGGGCGTCCTGCGTGTCCACTGGCATGTAAATTATCTGTGTCAAAGATAGTGTGTGTTTTTACACCCATACGTGCCAGTTTGTTATACAAATATGAAACATCTTGTTCGCGTCCCGGAATAATAATTGCGCTGAATACCACTGTATCAGTTGGCATCAGTTTCATTTCTTTTACCTGACCATGGCACAAGCGTGTCAGCATCGCGAACTTTTCGCCCTGTGAACCGGTTAAAAAGATAGCTTGTTTTTCAGCCGGTAAATCTTTGATTTCTGAATGAGTATAAACATCGTCTTTGTTCAGATAACCTAACTTAATACCCATTTCGCGGAATTCTGGTAACCCAACATATGGTACAGGGTTTGGGTTGCTGCGTTCTTTGATTGCTGCAATACGTCCTGCGTTTTTTGCGGCTTCGGCAAACATTTTAATACGTGCCAAGCTGCGTGAATATCCAGTAACAATAACGCGACCTGGGGCGTTCTTCATAATTTCTGTCAGTGTATCACGAACTTGTGTTTCTGTGACTTGTTTTGTCTGACGTGAAGAATTCGTAGAATCGCACATGCACGCCAACAATTTTGGATCAGAACCAATTTCAGCAAGGCGCGCAAAATCTGTTGGTGCTTCGATTGGAATATCATCATTAAATGTCCAGTCGCCTGTATGCAGTATTTTCCCAGCGCCAGTTTTGATAATCAGCATTTGTGCTTCTGGAATACTGTGTGTAACGTGAAAAGTTTCAACTTCAAATGGTGCCAAATCAAGTGTTGCGCCATTGTGGTCAAATTCAACGATATCTTTGTTTGGATCAAAGTCCATTTCAATCCCTGCAAACGTCTGACGCAATATTGCGGCTGGGAAACGTGTACAATAAATAGGTTTCCTAAATTTTGGCCAAATATATTTTAAGGCACCAATATGGTCTTCGTGTCCATGTGTTACGATAAAGCCAACAACGTCTTTCTTGCGTTTTTCCAACCAGGTTGTATCACAGTATTGAACATCGCCAGCACCGATTTCTTCATCCAAGAATCCCATACCACAATCAACGACCAAGTATTTGCCTTTGTACTTATACAAATACATATTTTGACCGATGTGTTCCAACCCGCCCAGCGCCATAAAATAGACTTTGTCATCATTGGCATCTGTTTCGTGTTGGTTTTGACCCTTGATTGCCTTTGGTGTTTTTGGTTTGTCGCCCTTTTTTGGGGCGGTCTTTTTTTCTTTTACTTTTACCATTTATAATCCTTTGTTTTTGTTAGTGTTTTGCACGGTCCCCAATTCATTGCCAATAAAGAAAGTTTCTTTATCCGTAGTGAATCTGTGACCGTGCGCCTGATATTCCCATAGTATCAAAAAATCATTAAAATACAAATGGGTAAATATGTATGGATAATATTATTATATCCAATTCTCTCTTCTGATACAATAATAGTGCAAAATTACTGAAAATCAAGGGGTTAAAATTATCTGCCCTTTAAGATACGGGCCTTATTTTTATCCCATTCGCGTTGTTTAATTGTTTCACGCTTGTCGACTTTATTTTTACCATAACCAATCCCCAGTAATACCTTTAACTTACCGCGGTTATTAAAGTACATTTTCAATGGTACAATTGTCGCGCCTTTTTCTTGTAATTTCCCAATCAGTCGATTAATTTGGTTACGATGTAACAATAATTGGCGACTGCGTCTTTCGTCAAAGTTAACGATACGTGCCGCAGTGGGTAATTTTTGAATTTCAACACCCGCCAAGAACAGATTGTCACCACGTCGTTGTACGAATCCATCAACGATTGTAACCAGACCATATCGTATTGATTTAATCTCTGCACCAGTCAATGAAATTCCAGCCTCTATTGTATCTTCGATAGAGTAGTTAAATCGTGCTTTGCGATTTTCAGAAACCTGACCAAATTTAATAATATTTCTTACCATAATGCTGTATATTTTACACACATAAAAATAAATTGCAAATAGAATAGGTTGTGCTAATCTATGCCCTGAAACTTAACAAAGGATAAAAATGTCAAAATATAATATTGATGAAATGGTATATAGTTCTTTATTTGATTATAAGCATACAAAAAGTGAATTAAAATCTCCAAATTTAATTTATAGATTTTTAAATAAAGTTGGTAAAAATAAACAGATAATTGATAAATTACATACGATATGTCATGTTGTTTTTACGGACAGTTGTCTTATGTTTACGCCAAAAATCCGTAGACAAATTTTGCGCGATAAATCGCAGTCTAAAATTAAATATGTACGAAATTATGTAAAAAGTTTATTAGATGATTTGGGTTTTGAAACATTTGTATATCATAACAATCAAGATTGTGCTTCTGTGTATGTATCGTTGCACGAACCAAAGAATAAACAAAAATTACAACAGATTGGTAATGTGTTTAAATTTAATAATGTTTCACCCGTTTTAACTCAATCTGTTCTAGATTCAATTAAGCAACATAAACGATAAAATAAAACCCGCAATCGCGGGTTTTAAAATTGGATTTTCGGATACAGATTTTTTACATTTTGCATTAATATTTTTTCTAAATCCTGTAACTCTATATTTTTTATTTGTGCCAATACTTTTGCTGTTTCAAGGACCATATATGGTTCGCATGTTTTACCACGATGTGGTACAGGTGCGCAATATGGTGCATCTGTTTCGATGACAATTCTGTCGATTGGAATCTTGGAAAATGTTTCCCTAATTTCATCGGAATTCTTAAATGTTAAAATCCCACTGGCGGAAAAAAAGAATCCACGATCTAACATTTTTCTTGCCAATGTCCACGAACTGGTAAAACAGTGCATAACACCCTGTACATCACCTGTTAAAATGTCCGCTGTATCGGATTCTGCATCACGCGTATGAATTGCAACGGGCAGGGCATGTTTTTTTGCAATATCCAGCTGTTGTTCAAACAGTTTGATTTGGGCATCTCTTGTTTCTGGGCTGTAATGATAGTCCAGACCAATTTCCCCAACCCCAACAACACGTGGATTTTGTAATATTTCATCTGTTAAATGTGCAGTTGTATCTGCAACAGTGTATTCAGGATGTATGCCGATTGTGCAGTATATATTATTATGCGTGTTTGCAATATTTAGTGCGTGTGGAATATCAGCTGGGTCTGCGGTTGGGCAAATCATAATACCAACACCCGCATCGCGCGCATTTGTTAATACTTTATCCAATCCGTCTGTATATTTGTCAGTCAGATGACAATGTGTATCTATAAACATTTTTTTATTTCCATAATAATTTTAAATATGCCAATTTCTGGTTCCAGATACAGTGTTTTTATATCATTGATTGCGCGTGTTGCGTGTGGATATAAATCAGCCAAGCCAAAGTGTGCAATTGCATCCAGTAAAATTCCATGCAATGCCGTATCGGTGGCGATTTTTTTTGCCAATACCATCGCATCACCGCTGTTTGCGCGTGGATTGTTCAGAAATTCAATCAAGTCTGAATAAGTTTCATCGCCCCCAGATTGTTTTAGATTTGCAATTCTGCCAAAACTGCCATTTGATAGTTTTAATGTTTCTGTACTAACATCTTCATCTGGAATAAATTTTACACACAAGTCGCGCAGTTGCGATATTGTCAGCGGTCGCATTTTTTCAACGCGTGCACGTGAACGTACCGTTGGCAAAACGTTTGCCAATTGGTGTACAACCAACAAGAATAATGTTTTTGCAGGTGGTTCTTCCAGTAACTTTAATATAGCATTTGATGCAGCTGTATTTAATTGGTCGACAGAATCGATCAAAACAACGCGCCAGTCCCCAGACATAGATGACATTTGCATTTTATCAATCATTGCGCGTACGGTATAGACAGAAATCACTTTGCCATCTGGTTTTGGTTTGCCGTCTTTGTCGATATTTCTTTCTTGGTCAATTATGAAAAAGTCCCCGACATTTCCATAAACCATTTTTGCAATTTTGTATGCCAGTGTTGCCTTGCCAATTCCCATTGGGCCAGTCAGCATCCATACAGGGTGTAGCGGGTGTACGTCGCGATTATTCCATGCATTGATAAAGTTGTTCAATGTATCATTATGCCCAACCAGATATTCATTATCCATAGGGTGCGGAAAGTTATACGCAGAAGATTCTTTTTTTCGTGGTGCCATTTTATAACCCCAGCATTACTTTGATATTTTTGAATAAGCGACCAAACAGAACGGTCTTGCGGACATTTTCTTTGGCGACAATTGGTGCGCGTGCGATAACACGACCGTTTTGCTGTGCGATTATTTCGCCAATTTTATCATTTGCATTGACCGGTGCAGTGATGGGATCATCATAGCGCACCAAAATACGAATATTTTTAAGTCCGATTTCTTTATCTACTGTGATTGCAAATGGTTTTGCAACTGTGGCAGTGACGGTCGGCATACGCCCATACCATACAGGGATTTCAGCAATTGCATCCCCAGGGTTAAAGAAAGTTTTTCCAGATGTATTTGCAAACCCATATTCCAGCAATTTTTTCATTTCCCCGGCCAAGGCATCGTGTCCTTTGGCGTTAAACCCGTTAATAACACCAATCAGACGACGGCCGCCAACCTTTGCACTGGCGACCATACCGTATCCGCCATCAGATGTATGTCCTGTTTTTAAGCCGTCTGCGCCACGCATATTGAACAACAGTTTATTATAATTAACAGTATGTGTACGCCCCCATTCACGACACCAGTCTGTTTTATGTTCTTTGAATTCAAATCGTTTTGTACCGAACATGGGGTATAAATCTGGATAGTCTGCAATCAAGTGTGTTGCCAATATTGCCAATTCCCGACTGGTCATCAGGTTATTTGGATCTGGCAATCCACTGGCATTACCGAATGTTGATTGTTCCATACCGATACTGCGTGCTTTATCAGTCATTTTCGTGGTAAATGCATTTTCGGATCCTGAAATCTGTTCTGCGACAACAACAGACGCATCACCCCCAGACAGCACAATGATACCCAGAATTAAATCGCGCACAGAAACAGTTTGCCCTGCAACCAGACAAATCTTACTGGCGGGGTACCATTCTGGCCGGTTATAGTCTGCATGTTCCCCGACTTGGATTCTGTCGTCCAGTGTCAGGTTGCCTGCCTTAATTTCGTCAAACAGAACGGCCAATGTCATCAATTTTATCATCGAAGATGGTGGCATTAACGTATCTGCATTTTTTGCAACGATTTCTGTGCCGGAATCATAGTCGATTAAAAAGGCTGATTTTGCCTTGGTTTTGAATTCTGCATGTGCTGTGGTTGTTGCCAGCAACAGTGATAAAATAAACAGTTTCTTTTTCATGGTTTTGATATTAGCAACAATAATTTACAATTCCAATATATTTTTAATGAAAATTTCCACTTGTGTTATTTTGGTATTTTTTTTAAACTTAAACAAAAGGAAGGGATAACAAATGACGAAAAAGATAATACTTTCAGTGTTTTTTATGTTTTTATCTGCCACATCTTATGCAGCGACCAAATGTATTGCTTTGGGCCCACAGTCAAAGTGCTCAGAAGATGGAAAGGTGGCCGCCGAATGGAAATCAGACTGGGGTGGCAAATGTACGCTTGATGGTAAATCTGTTCAAATTCGTGGTGTTTCGGCCTGTGGGAATGCAGAATGGGTTAATAACCAGGGATTTTCAACGGGGCAGATTGTTGGGACGGATGATGTAGAACTTTTTTGGCTAAATGGTGATGTGGCAAAAAACAGGGCGTGTTTTTGCAAAATTGTTCAGCCTGTTACATCTTACTGGGTTTTAGCAGAGGTTAATAATAGTGCATACGATTGTGTGCAATACTGTTCTTCTGCATGTGCGGGCAAGCTTCTTGGGGGTAATGCTACAGATGCTGAATTCCATAATGCTATTTTGGGGACATTGTTTGAATAAAATTACGGTTTGGCGTACGTATATGTTAACAGTTATAGAATAAACAGGTAAAATGGGATGAAAATGCATAATATATACAAAAAAATATTGATATGTTTAGCCTTGGTATGTTTGTGCCCATCTATGCTGTTTGGGGCGACAAGCTGTCCTTTTGGTTCTGCCCTTATGGAAAGTGATTCTATTATTGTAACTGCAGATGATAGTACCTTGGATAATTATTTAGCCAAAGGTTATACTGTGCTTAACAGTGATATGGAATTAGAAAATTGCACGAGTATATCCAGTAGCACACCAATGTGTACATTTTATACAGATGTTTGCCAGGTTGGTAAATATTTTGATGGTTCAAGTCATAAAGAATGTTTGACTGGGAATTATTGTGATGGTACTGGTACAGCTGTTCCTGGTACACCCGGGTGTTCTATGGTATGTCCGGAAAATTCCACGTCTGCTGCCGGTGCATCTGATATCAGCCAGTGTGTTGGCGGTCACACACTGCATATTGGCGATGATATAACAATGAATCTGACAACAACACGACCGGAAACCCCGCGTGTAATGGTGTTTCAGGTGTTGGATGAATTATACTATGGCGGATTGTCAGACACAGAAAAGACGATAAATAAAAATACAGATAAAAAATTCCGTATATTCTTTGATAACAAAGATTACTGGTTGCATGATTATACTGTTGAATAAAAAAAACGCCAATTGGCGTTTTTTTATTATCTTTGCTTTGATAAATCTAATGTTTTGGCTTTTAAGCTTTGCTGTGTTTTTTGTATTTGTTCTTGCGTAGCTATTTTTTTATGCATTTTATTACTTTCGTTTAGTAACATGCCAGAAAATGTAAGAAATGCCGCAATTGCAACAGCAATGGCAATTTTATCAGCTTTTTCAAGCATAGGTTTTTTATTATCTGTCATAATTTTTCCTTTTAAGATTATTTCTGAATTGAATGGTATTACATTAATTTAATTTGTCAAGAATTTACTTGTGCAACAAACATATCGTTGCATATATCGATTAATTGAACGTCACAGATTGTTTTTGCAGGGATTGTGTCACCGCCAATTCTTGCTGCGATATCATGTGGTGTGCGTGCGATATTGTTTTCTTCGACCAATACTTGAACAATCTTACCTATTTGGGATTGCATAAACTCAATACGGTTTTGATTTGCTGTATCATTTATAATTTTTACGCGTTGTTTTGATATGCTGCGGTCAGTTTGGTTTGGCATCTGTGCCGCGGGTGTATCAGGGCGCGGTGAAAAAGGAAATGCGTGTATCTTAATTGGTTTTGTGTCGTGTACCAATTCCAGCGTTTCATTGAACAATTCTTCTGATTCACCTGGAAAACCACAGATTATATCCCAACTGAAAGTTATTTTGCCGTCTGACAATCGTACTAATTCGCGAACCATATCTGCGTTATGACGGCGCCCCATTGACTTTAATATTGTATTTGACCCTGACTGCATCGAAAAATGCAAGTGTGGCATCATGCGTTTTTCAGATTTTATCAGTCCTATAATATTTTTTACATCTGGCACCGCAGGGTCAACAGATGACAAACGCAGACGCTGAATTTCTGGTACGTCACTTAACAGCTTTTTACATAAATCTGATAATAAAATAACTTTATCGCCGTCTTTCTTGACATAAGATGCGATATCAACCCCAGTCAAAACAATTTCATAGAAGCCTTTGTTAACTGCATCGCGAACATCGGCCAAAATATCATCGTATTCAAAAGATACGCCGGGGCCACGCAACGCACGTGTAATGCAATACGCACAATTATGGTTGCAGCCATTTTGAATCTGAACAAATTGTTTGGACAGTTTTGTGTCTGTGTTCGAAATATTCTTGATTTCCGCATCGGGCAGGGCGGTTATGGTATGTAAATAAGACTCAATTTTCATCTTGTCTTGGTTGTGAATAACGGTTGTGTTTGGGATGCTGCGGAACAAGTCTGGATTTCGTGTCGCAGCACACCCCGTCACAAACAACTGTACATTTGGATTTTCGCGAGCAATCTTGCGAACTGCTTGGCCTGATTGACGTTCTGCCTCTGCTGTAACAGCACAAGTATTAACAACAACGGCTGTTTCAATGTGTTTGGACAGCATATTTTTAATTTTTTCGGATTCCAGTGCATTCAGCCTGCAACCAAACGAAACTGATTTAATATTACTTTTTTTATTTTCTTCTTGCATTTTTACCACTCATAATGCATTATAACCTGACGAAAAATGATTTCAACAAAGGATTTAAAATGGCACGCACAACAAATTCTGATACATTACCATACGTAGAAAGCCGTTATGAACTGGGGATGTTGGCATCCCAACGTGTTCGTGATTTGAACGGTGGCGCAGAATCAGTGGTTGATAAAAACGATGATAAATTGACAGTTGTGGCCCTGCGTGAAATTGCCAGTGGCAAACTGGATGTTGATGCAGTACGTCACGAATTTGTTCAATCTTACAAGGAAGCACCTGTTGTTGAATTGGGTGAAGAATCACTGGAAGTTGGCAGCGAAGATCCATTATTGCGTGAAATTGACGCAGAATTGGAAGCATCATTGTCATCAGATGATATGCCAATGGAATCTGTCGAAGAAGCAGTCGAAGAAGTATCAGACGAAGAATAATCAACGGATAAGGAGACGTCGCATAGTTGGTCTAGTGCGCCACATTGGAAATGTGGTATACGGGCAACCGTATCAAGGGTTCGAATCCCTTCGTCTCCGCCACAAAAATCAAACGCCCGATATGGGCGTTTTATTTTTGTGCCGAAATCGGGGTTCGAACCCGGTAAAGCCACGATGGTGTCGAGGTGTGGACACAGGGTTCGCAATATAAGATTTCTGTTTTAAGTGTGAATGCTTGAAAAACATAAAAAATGTCGCTATAATGCAACAGTTTTAATACTAACAAAGGTTTTTTTAGGATGTCAGATATCGTTGAAAATACAATTAAAATTATGTTAAAGGGTGCGGCTGAACATACAGAAGTTTCGGAAATAAAATCTAAATTGGAATCTGTTGTCAAAGAAAATCGACCTTTACGTGTAAAGCTTGGATTGGATCCATCTGCGCCTGATATTCATATCGGTCACGCAGTTGTCTTGCGAAAGATTAAACAATTACAGGATTTGGGGCATGAAGCTATTATAATTATTGGCGATTTTACTGGTATGATTGGTGATCCAACTGGTAAATCTAAAACCAGAAAACAATTAACACCAGAACAAGTCAAAGAAAACGCAGAAACATATAAAACTCAGATTTTTAAAATCTTGGACCCAAACAAGACGACAGTTTTATTTAACAGTCAGTGGCTAGGTGCGATGACATTCAAAGATGTTATCGATTTGTGCGCAAAAACAACAGTTGCGCGCATTTTGGAACGTGATGATTTTAAAAAGCGCTATAACGCAGGTCAAGCAATATCTGTTCATGAATTCTTTTATCCATTGATGCAGGCGTATGATTCTGTTGCGGTCAAGGCTGATTTAGAATTAGGTGGTACAGATCAAACTTTTAATATTTTGATGGGGCGTAATATACAAAAAGATTATGGTTTGGAACCACAGATTACACTGTTTATGCCAATCTTAGAGGGTACAGATGGTATTGAAAAAATGAGTAAGAGTTTAGGTAACTATATTGGCGTTAATGAAGAGCCATATATTATCTATGAAAAAGTAATGAAGATTCCAGACAATCTGATAATCAAGTATTATGAATTGGCGACAGATTTACACCCAGATGAGGTTAATGCGATTAAGCAAAAACTGGATAATGGTGAAAATCCACGTGATATAAAAATGGATTTAGCGCGTGAAATAACTGGGCTGTATCATGATAAGGATGCTGCGATCAAGGCAGAAGAACGCTTTAAAACGGCATACCAACAGCAGAAAGCGCCAGAAGATGTTCCTGTTATTAACTATGAAGATAATGCAGATTCTTTTTACGCATTAATAAAGGCAATTGCGACATCTGGTAAATATAAATCAAATGGTGAAATAAGACGTTTGATAATTCAAGGTGCTGTAAAAATTAATGGTGAAAAAGTACAAAAACAAGAAGATATCCCAGAAATCAAAGATGGTGATATCGTACAAATTGGCAAAGGGCAGTTCTTTAAAATTGCAAAATAAAATTTGTATGTTTTTTTATATAAAAATCCGGCATGCCGGATTTTTTATTTACAGAAGACATAAAAACTTGTAATGCAAACGTGTATCCTGTCATTGTTCGATAACCAATTCTGCAAATTCTTTTAATGTAGTATTTGTTGCATCTGTAATTTTTGCAATTGTATTACAAGATGGCCATCTTGGTGTCCCATCTGGTGAAAATTGCTTGCTGCGGTTAAATGTAGTCGCGTCCAGACCGCTCAGTTTTGCCAATCCAGAACAGGTTAATCCGTTTTTCTTTGCCAACCTTTCAATTGCTAACCATAATGTCTTGTGTGTCAAATTGTTCTCCTTTGTTGTTAATACAGCCCTTGCTTTCAATCCAGAGTTGAATTATTCCATAAAATAAACTGTTTATCAAGATGAAAATAGTATATTTATATAAATACAACCTGTGGTTGATAGTGTTAAATCAAAGATTTATTTGTTTCAAGCGATTTTTATGATATAATTGTTGGTATGAAAAAGTTTTTTTTATTTTTTATGGTTGCATTATTGGCGGGCTGTCAATCTGCGCCGGTGGATTCATATGATGAATATGCGGAACATATTGATTGTGTTGGCAATAATTGTGAAATTATTCAATATTCAATGCCAAATGGTAATGATTTGGTCTTGGAAACGGCCAGGCATACAATTCAAATAGAAGCACAGCCAAATGTAAAATATGGATATTATGTGTGGGCTGGTGATAAAGAAACAACAGACGACCCAGATTTAATTATCGAAGATGGAAATGCAATGGTTTTAATCGAAGAATAAAAAAATCACCCGTTTGGGTGTTTTTTATGCGTTCTTGCCTGCTACAAATCCGCTGGCCCATGCCCATTGCAGGTTAAATCCGCCTAAATCACCGGCGATATCTAAAACTTCACCTGTAAAATACAAACCTGCACACAGTTTTGATTCCATTGTTTTGGAAGAAATATCTTTTGTTGATATTCCGCCACGCACAACTTCGGCACTGGCCATTGAGTGTAATTTTATTTTATCGGCCGGAATATATATTTTTGAAACATTTGTAACAATTTGTTCTAAATCTGTGTTTTTTATATCTGCAATATTGCGTGTATCATTTTGTGCAATAAACTTTGCGATTCTGGATGGCAGGTATTCAGATAAAACAGTCGAAATTTGTTTGCGGCCATTGGAATGCTTGATGTCTGTCAATATTGACATCAGGTCTGTATTTGGCAACATATTTATTGTTATACCGTTGTCTAAATCATATAAACTGGCACGATATGCCGCAGGTCCGCCAATGCCCATATGTGTAAATAATAAATCATCATAAATTTTATTTTTACCGACACATATTTCGGCAGGGACTGATATGCCAGAAAAATCCGAATACGGGTTGTCCTTAATTTTTATCATGCACAGGGCAGGGTGCACAGGT
>JAZQUA010000017.1:0-8856 GCA_045631065.1 Candidatus Enterousia sp.
AAAAAAAGGCGGGATATAAATCCCGCTTTTTTTATTTATTTAAATATTGCAAGTTGCCATCAAGACTTGTATAATACCAACCGATTTATATAACAAGGGAAAAAAAGAAATGGCAACGATTACAAGAAATGATTTTGCGAACAGACTGCGTGAACGCTTTGGTTTGACAACAGCGGATGCGTATAAAATGGTTGATGTTGTGTTTGATGAAATTTGTGAATCATTAATAAATGGCGAAGAAGTTAAATTCGCAGGATTTGGTACGTTTAAGATTTTGGAAAAGAATGCACGTATGGGGCGTAACCCAAAGACAGGCGCATCTGCTGTAATATCTGCACGTCGTGTTGTATCTTTCCGTCCAAGTACGGAATTTCGCGAACGTGTCGCAACAAAAAAATAAACCAACCGCCATTTGGCGGTTTTTTATGAATATGTAAAATTATGATACATAGAATAAAGTCTATCTTAACTGAACTTGGGTTTTGTGCCAAAGATGTTGAATCTGTGTCACAAGATATTTTTGATGCTTATACATCTGCTGAACGTTGTTATCATAATATAAATCATATTTTAAAAATGCTTAATAATTTTGATGACTTTATACGATGTTCAGGGTGTAAAACAGTTATTAAAAATATTAATGAGTTTGCATTTGCAATAATAATGCATGATTATGTTCATGGTACAACAGATGATGTTAATGACAGTGCACAAAAAGCTAAAGAGTTTTTGCATAAAATTTCTTTGGCATACGATACGGGATATGTTGAAAATTTAATACGTGCCACTGATTATAATAAATGTTTAAAAACTGATTTTGATGGACAGTTAATGCAAGATTTAGATTTAAATACTTTGGGTTCTGATTATGCAGAATATAATGAATATTCAAATCAAATTAGGCGCGAGTATATACAGTATCCAGATAGTGTATTTTACAAAGAAAGGGTTAACGTATTAAAAACATTCCTAAATCGCAGGTATATTTATAATACCAAATATTATCGCGATAATTATGAATGTGCAGCGCGTAATAATATTGCAAAAGAGTTGTCAAATATTGTTTCTGGTAAAAATTGACAGACTGTATTTAAGATGCTATGTTTTTTCAGAACAAAGGAGTGTATTATGTATAAATTGGGGCCACATTGTAACGGTTGTAATCAAAATTGTGATATCTATGCATTGTCATTTGGATGTATTGTTATTGGTGATACACGGGTACACTGTTCTGCACATGACAATACATATGATTTTGGGTTAAATCTGTGTAAATTATGTGTGCATTATGATACGCAGACAGATGATAAAAAGACATTTGAATTAAAATCTGACATTCGTTGTAACGGTTGTGCAGAAAATTGTAAAATTACATGCGATCCAAAAAAACAATTTTGGGTTAAAATTGGTAATATGCGTACCCCAGGAACACATGTCAGCGAACATGCTGCAATGTTGCATGGATTAAATATATGCAGAATGTGTAAACATAATAAAACAAAATAAAAATCCCCATTTGGGGATTTTTTATTATTTTGCAGGTTTCCAATTGCTGGTATCCAGATTTTGTAAATCTGCTGGTAATTGGTCGCTGGTCATCGTGTTCCAATGTTGTGTGCGCCCAAATGGTCCGATTTTACCGCGTACGTTTAATATGCTTGGTGTATCTTGCCACATTACGCTGGAATAAATTTTACCAGATTTTGGATCCATAATTTTGCCATCGGAATATTCATTGTCATCTTCATCCCATTCCATATTCCAAATGATATCCAGGCCAACCATTGTTGGTTTACCATCAACATTATCTGCGATACGTGTCGGGTTTGATAGTGTTTCAGAAATTTTACCTTCTGTATCATACAGTGCAATTATACGACCACCAATTTCTGTGTCGTCACCATCTTGGTATTGATAAATTTGCACAATCGATTTTGGTTGGTTTGTTTCGTCATCAATTGTTTGATATGTGCCAACAAATGGCATTGATGCATGTGCCAACAATGGCATCATAAAAACTGTTAATGCAGATAAAAAACTTTTTCTCATAATAAATTTTCCTTTGTGTTTTTTATATTGGACAGTGTAAGTATATTGATATTTTGTATTGTGTGTAACAAAAAAAGTGATGCATAACGCATCACTTTTTAATTACCACAGTTTTACACGATTTTGTGGTGCGATATACATTTTATCATTCGGTGTAATATTAAATGCATCATACCATGCGTTGATATGCGGCAAGATTCCATTAACACGATTTTTCCCAAGTGAATGTTCATCAACCTTGGTCAATCGCAGTTCTTCGTCTGCGCGAATATTTTGTGCCCATGCGCCTGCATATGATATAAAGAAACGCATATCAGATGTCAGACCGTTTACAGTTTCTGATTGTGTACCAAAGTTTTTGTATGCATCAAAAGAAATTGTAACACCACCAAAATCCGCCAAATTTTCACCCAATGTAAATTCCCCATTTGCATTGACTTCGTCATTGATTTTAATAGTATTAAAAAAATCCTTCATAACATTTGCGCGTTTTTCGAACCCGGCTGCGTCATCTGTTGTCCACCAGTCTTTCATATTGCCATCTTTGTCAAAGTGACGACCAGAATCATCGAATCCATGTGTCATTTCGTGTCCAATAACTGCACCAATTGCGCCATAGTTAAATGCATCATCTGCATTAATATCAAAGAAAGGATATTGCAAGATTCCAGCAGGAAAACAGATTTCGTTTGTTGATGGGTCATAGTATGCATTTACTTCGTGTGCGTTCATATACCAGATTGTTGGATCTTTTTCTTTGCCGATTTTTTCAATCCAGAATGCATCTTCGAATTGTGCAACACGCATCATATTTTCCCACAGCGAATCATTTTTGATTTCCAGTTTTGAATAATCGCGCCACTTATCTGGGTAACCAATTTTTGCTTTGAATGTTGATAATTTTTCCAATGCTTTTTGTTTGGTGTTATCGCTCATCCAGTCCAGGTTTTCAATACGCATTGCGTATGCACGTTGCAGATTTTTTACCAACTGTTGCATTCTTTTTTTTGCATCGTGTGAAAAATATTTTTCAACGTATAAGCGGCCAACTTCTTCGCCCAGTGCGCCATCAATCATAGATACAGCGCGTTTCCAACGTGGTTTTTTTTCTTTTTGCCCGGCCATTGTGCGGTTGTAAAAATCAAAAGATATGTCGTATGTTTTGTCGTCTAACAATGTGTCCGCTGCACTGACAATACGGTATTTTAAATATGTTTTAATTAAATCAAAATCAGTATCGTTCATAATTGCAATTGATTCACTAATTGCTTCTGGTTGCGCGATATTGATAAATTTTACATTTTTTGCACCGCGTGCAGATAAAAATTTATCCCAATCAAATCCAGTAAATTTTTCTTTGATGTCCGCTATACTCATTTTGTGATAGTTTGCGTGTGGATCACGTAATTTTTCTTTCGGATAAAAAGATTTTGCCATACGTTCTTCTAATGCGTATAATTTTTCTACGTCAACATCAATACCAAAATTGTTCATTTGTTTTTCGATAAACTCTTTGTACTTTTTTCTGACTTCTATTGATTTTGCGTCTGTGTCAAAATAATAGTCGCGTGACAGACCGATCCCGCCTTGACCGATGTTGTATAAAAAGTGTTCGCTGTCCATTTCATCCAATGCAACACCATCGCCCCAGAACGCAGATGAAAATGTAAACACGTGTCCCAAATATTCTTCCAAGTCATCACGTGTCAGGTTGTCAATTTGCGCAATTAAATTGGATACAGGTTTTGTGCCGTCTTGGTTTAATTTATTTTCATCCATTGTAATATTATATAATATACCAATTTTTCCATTGTCGTTTTCTGCGATTTCGCGTGTGCGTTCAAGGTTTGTATTGCGTAATACCTCGAATGCACCATATCTGGAATAATCGTCTGGAATAGGGTTTGCAACACGCCAACCGTTAGTAGCGTATTGGTAAAAATCATTTCCTGCACGAAAGTTTGTGTCCATATTCTCTGTCTTGATGCCGATGTTCAATGCTTTCTCCTTTGTTAAAAAATATGCGTATGTTGCAGAAAAAATAACTGCGATTATTCCAATTATATTTAGTATTTTATGTTTCATTTTATTTCACCATGTTGACCAAAATGTCGTCCAGGATTAACAATCCGTTGTCAGTTGCACAAATTCTATTGTCTTTGATTTGAATCAAATCAGTATGACTATTAATCCAGTTTATATCAATAACCTTTTTTACATCGTCTGTCAATTGACAACCGCGTTTTGTCCGCATGCCGGTTATAATCATTTCTGTGGCGCGTACATCTGTTGGTATTGGTTCGAATTTTTTGTGTGCCCCCAGCTGTTCGTGCCAAATGTTGTCACAGTAAACGCGTCCTGCCGCACCAATGCCAATTCCGATATATGGTGCACCATCCCAAATGTTTTCATTGTGTCTGCAATGTTGATCGTCTGTTGCATAGTTTGATACTTCGTATCGTGGTAAATTTAATGTGTTGCCAATTGCAATATACATTTGTGCCATTGTGTAGTTGTCTGGCATATTTAGGTTCATTTTCCCAAATGGTGTATTTTTTTCGATTGTCAGTTCATACATAGAACAGTGTTTCAACCCCAGTTTATTTATCTGATTGCAGGTATCGATAACGTCATCAATTGTTTCGTCTGGCAATCCATATATAAAATCCGCAGAAACGCGTACACCCATAGTGTTTGCGTTATCAATCAGTTGCAGTGCATCGCTGACACTGTGTCTGCGTCCCAAAAAATTTAATTTTTTATCATTTAAACTTTGTACACCAACAGACAGTCTGTTCATGCCAATTTTATGAAAATCGTTCAGTTTTTCTTGCGTTAATGTTTTTGGGTTTGATTCCAGTGTGATTTCTGCATCTGGTATCAGATTAAAAGTATTTGTGATGGTTGTAATAATTTTATCAAATACATTAATTGGCATCAACGAAGGTGTGCCGCCACCAAAGAAGATTGTTGGAATATCTATTTTGCCCAGTTTTTGTCCCCAAAATACTATTTCTGAACATATGTCGCTGCAATATTTGTCCCAGTCTGGTGCGGTGCATGCGTGCGAAAAAAATGCACAATAATTGCATTTTGACATACAAAAGGGTACATGGATATAAATGTTGTGTGCTGTGCTTGTCATTTGCGATATATTTTACAATTTGAATTAAAAGGTGCAAGTTATAAATGAAAATACTTTTTTTGAGTGTCTTTTTATGATATACTATACCTTGAATATATGAAATGAAGGCAGGAAAACTCGCATTTTTGTCGTTTGTTTTGGCTCCTTTTGCCGCGTTTGCAGCAAATGAAGGGGTGCCATCGTATTATCAAAGATATTCTGCGCCGAATGCCAATCAGGCGTCATATGGTCGGTATGCAAATCAGGGTTATACCAAATATGTTGGACAGTCTGGAACAAAACAGGTTGTTGGTTCGCGTACATATTCTTACCAGGTTCCACGTCCACAAATGCCAACAACATATGGTACGATGACTGCAAATGGTATTGCGATGCCAATTGAATCTGAACCGAAAACCAGTATTTATGCAGGATATTCCAGACGTTTTGCAGATTTTGAATTTGAAACTGGTGTAAATTCTATTTTGGAATGGGACGATATGATTTGGAACGAAATCACTGTTGGTGCCCGTCATAATTTTGATTTGCGTAATTTTGATTTAAGTGTATATGGTGAATATTCATACGGTGATATGTCACATGGTGGTTTGTCAATGGACTATGACTTAAAGCCGTTTGATGAAACGTATCCAGAATATGGAATATTTACAATTTCAACAGGTGATCAGTCTGGTCGCAACAATCACTTCCGTTTTGGTATTTCTGCGCATCATGTGTGGGATATTGGTGGGTGGAAATTATCACCAACGTTTGGTTATGAAATATTTAAACACAATTTGGAAATGGCGAATCACTATTATCCAAATCCTGGTATTTATTTACCTTTGATGACGAACACTGGTGAATATGTATTCGGTGATGAATTTGGTGACTATTATTCTGTGCCAATTGGATCTGCGGTGCCTGAAAATTGGTATCAGGTTTGTATGTCGCCCGAAGATATCAAGATTGTGACAAATGTGCCAGGTGGATATACAGATGGCTTTGGCATATTGGGTGATGCGTTACAAACGGGTGATTATGATCTTACAATGGGTACTGTTCCATGGGGGGTCGAAGGTGGCGAATGTGTAATTATTGGTGGTGATGGTCCTGTTATTGTCGAAGGGACGACTCATATCTATAACACAACTTGGTCTGGATTTTATGTTGGTTTGGAAATTGAAAAACAAATGACATTAAAAGACAAGTTGCGTATGTATGTTCAGTTTGGAATGCCAAAATATTCATCCGAAGGTATTTGGCCAAATCGTACAGATTGGCAACAAAACCCAAGTTTCTTGGACGAAGGCAGCAATGGTGCATATTCATATATGGCAGAAATGGAATATGATTATAAATTATCCGACAGATTGCGCTTGTCGTTAAAGGTGGATACAAATTATTTCCATGTTGGTAATATTCCTGGGGAATTGTATGTTGCAGAATACAGCCAATATGTTATCGATGAAAACGGTCAGTATGTAATGGAAGAAATTGTTACACCAGAAGGCACGTATTATGTTCCATTGTTGGAAACGGTGCCTGCGCATACTGAAACTGTCTCAGGTTCTTTGAAGCGTGCGGTGTGGCAGTCGTTTGGATTGCATGTCGGGTTTAAGTACGCATTTTAATATCTTATTTACCAAGGGTGTTATATATGAAGAAAAAAGTATTATGGCTGATATTGGCAGTGTTTATGATACCAAATTGTGTGCAGGCAGATCAGGGTGTTTTTGATATTGATCGCTGGTATGGTTTAATTGATTCTGTTAAACAAAATGCGGCGCAGCAAGGTATTTCTGATGATGTTATAAATCAAACAGTGCGTGGGCTTGCATTTGTTCCATCAATCGTTAAAAGCGATAAAAATCAATCTGAATTTAAATTAACTTTACAGCAATATTTGGACAGAACAGTTTCAGAAAAACGTATTTCAGAAGGACTGTTGATGCGCAAAAAATATCCAACAATGTTGTCACGTGTTGATACAAAATATGGTTTGCCACCGCACGTTATTTTGGCTTTTTGGGGGTTGGAATCGAATTATGGTGCTGTTAAATCAAAACATAAATTAACAGATGCGTTTTTTACATTAATGTATAATGGTCGTCGTGAAACCTTTTTTACAAATCAGTTAATGGCATTGATGAAAATTGCGGATAAAAATAAACTTGATATAAATGATATTCGTGGTTCTTGGGCAGGTGCCATGGGGCATTTTCAATTTATACCGACAACTTTATCTCAATACGGTGTTGATGGTAATGGCGATGGACGGGTTGATATTATAAACAGTGTTGGTGATGCGATGTTCAGTGCTGGTAATTATTTGAACAAGTTAGGGTGGAATCCAAACGAACGTATTGTGCGACGTGTTGTGTTGCCGGCTGATTTTGATTTATCTATGTTGGATGGCAAGACAAAATTAACATTACCACAATGGGCGGCGTTGGGGGTTACAAATCCAGATGGTTCACAAATCCCATCAAATCAAATGACCGCGGGGTTGGTTGCAGATGTTGCATATGTTCAGTCGTTGCGTGATGCTGCGACTGCGTCTGCACAAAATGCATCGACAGACGTAGATATTGCACCAATGCCTGTGATTGATGCCTATCTGACATATCCAAATTTTTATAGAATAAAAAAGTGGAACAATTCAAATTGGTATGCGATTGCGATTGCAGAGCTGGCAGACAAATTAAAATAAAATAATTGATATATTGGGATTTCTTTGATATTCTTTCCCATATAGGTATTATAAAGGATATATTTATGGCTATAAAAGTTCGCGATTTCGAAGTGCGTTTGACGCGTAACAAAGAAGAACGAAAACAGGTCCGTCAACTGCGCTATCAGGTGTTTGTCGAAGAAGAAGGTGCAAGCACAACCGAAGAACAACGTGCACTTGGCGAAGAATATGATGCGTATGATAGATATGCAGAATATATGGCTGTTTTTCATAACGGACGTGTTGTTGGTACATATCGTATAATTGACAGAAATGCTGCGGAAAAAATGGGCGGCTTTTATACTGAAAATGAATTTAATATATCCAAGATAAAAAAGTATAACGGAAATATTGTGGAAATGTCACGTGCATGTGTTGCGCGCGAATATCGCGAAAATGCATTGGTGATGCGTCTGTTGTGGGCGGGGTTGGGTGAAATGATTATGCGTCGCAAGATTGAAATTTTGTTTGGTGTTGCATCATTTGTTGGTACGAAACCGGTAAAGTCTGCCCAGGCGATATCATATTTATATTATAATCATTTAACTCCATTACGTTTGCGTGCAACTGTGTTGTCTGACAAATTCGCCGAAGGTGTGAATCCAAAAATGTCGCGTATGAATATATTGCCTCGCGATTTTGTAGATGAAGCAGATGCAAAAGCTGAGATGACACCACTGGTTAAGGGGTACTTGCGTTTGGGTGCAACATTTGGTCGCGGTGTATTTATTGATAAACCATTTAATTCATACGATGTGTTTGTAATGATTGAAACACGTAAAATGAATGCAACATATCAAAAGCATTTCTTGGGTCGTGAAAATGCATTGGGTGACCCAGAAGATAAAGATAATATTATCAAAACAGTGGGCAAAATTATAACTTTCCCTGTTGTTGGTTCGTTCAAGGTTGTACGTGCATTGGTTGAATTCTTGTTACACGAAGATGC
>JAZQUA010000018.1:0-18109 GCA_045631065.1 Candidatus Enterousia sp.
TGCATAAGCTTTTGCATTTGTTTCAGCTGTATTTGCTTTTGTTGTTGCATCTGCTGCTGCTGCTTCAATAGCTGCTGTTTGTGCTGCTAATGCTTTGCCTTCTGCATAAGTCTGCAATTCTGAGGTTTGAGTATTCTGTGACTGTGTCAAAGCATCAGTTGTTACATAACCAGCCAAATTTGTATCAATTGTATTCTTCAAACCATCTGCATAAGCTTTTGCATTTGTTTCAGCTGTATTTGCTTTTGTTGTTGCATCTGCTGCTGCTGCTATTTGTGCTGCCTGCATTGCCTGTTTAACATAGCCAGTAGAAGCAACTGACGTTGGTGTTGTTACTGCGAAAGCGTCTACTGCTGTCAGCCCCAAAATAGTGGCAAAAATGCCTGCTGTTAATTTTTTCATCGTTTTTTTCCTTTCTTTCGTTTTGTTGTTTTGTTGTTTTATCCTGTTACAGATAGTTTTTATAAATCAGACATTGGTTCTGTAACCAAATCTGATTCATATGTTTCCGTTGTTGGCACCGTTTCTTCAACCGTGTCCATCACCGTTGGTGTGGCGGGTTCGTCAATCAATTCCAACCAGACATAATTGCCAGACATATCAACCGACAATACACATATTGTCGATCCAGATACACAACTGGCATCCGGTTTTGGAATCGCGTATTCAACGACCGCAGCAGTTGTCGCAAGTCCATCCGAAAAACTGCCACTTAACGCGCCAACAATTGCAGTAACTGTATTGTCTTTGCCAATCGAAATATATTCGTCGTCGCCAACATATACACCCGCTGCACCAATCTTTTCATTCAGGCGATTTTCCAAATCCAATAACGCATTCTGATCAACCAAGTTCGCAGAAAATACGTCATTCCCATGCTTAATCATCAATTCGCCTGTTTCTTCGTTATATTCAACACGAACATCTGTCGCACCCATCAATTCTGATAAATCAGATTGTAATTGTGCGATATCTGCCTCAATCCCGCTAAGATCAACATCAGAACCATTGCCTGCCCCACCAGGAACAACCGGCTTTGATGAACCACCAGCCAACGCACTGGATCCCGCCAAGTATTTACCAATTGATAAACGTGGCGCAGTCGATGAACGTGTTGATGGTGTACGCAGTGATGCATTTGTACTGCGTGTGCCAGCCGTATTGTTCACACGCAATGAACCTGCGCGTGCTGTGCTGATTGCAGAACCAGATGTTTCAGATGCAACATTTGCACGAACCGATGAAGTACCAGTATATGTGCCCGCACCACCCAATGAACGAACAGATGACGCAGCATACAATGGTGTCATTATCGACGCACATACGATACTAACCAGTGATGCAGATAAAATGTTAAACTTTGTTTTCATGTTGCTTTCTCTCTACTCACAAATACTATATCACATTTTCAAAAATATGAAAAGCACTTTTTTTATTTTTTCCTATATTTTTTAGAAATTATATCTAATCCCGATTGACAAAGAGTTATCCAAGATTAAGCCGATTTCGTTTTTGAATGCATAACCTGCTGTATCAATACGTTCATGATCTGTACCCATCAAACCTGCCAAACGATAACGAATATCTAATGTCAGATTATAATCCAGTTCATGTGCATACCCTAACATAATACCTGCCATTGGCGACAATGTTTGCTCTTTACGGTCACCGCCAACAAATACAGTACCATCCAACTCTGTTGTTGGCATTGCAATACCTACACCTGCACCAACATACAAACCATTTACAAAATCATAATAACCATTTGCCATTAAATATGGAATAGTCATTTGAAAACTAAACAAATTATCTTTGTCTTCAAACTGTCCCAGCAAACCCGCTTCGACTTCACCACGCCAGAAATATTTAAATGTTTTACCGACAAATAAACCACCACCAAACACAGATTCAAACGAATATTTATCAGAAGCGCTATCTGCAATCAACGGATCCGCAGAGCTGTATTCATTTTCCCAATTCATCAAATTTAATGCAACATGTCCACCAACATACCAGCCATTTTTTGCCTTGTCTGTATAATCGTATGTAACACCATATCCACCGTTTGCATCGCGCTTGATATAACTTGGTGCTGCATCGGCCACAGTTGTTGTTAACGCTGCCAAAACAGCCAACGAAACTATCTTTTTCATGATATAAATCCTTTCCTTTTTATTTATGCATATCTTAGCATATTTTCACAGCATTTCCAAGCGGTAAAAAAATACATTGATTTAAATATTTAAATCCACTACACTGCACATATAAAAGAAAGGAATAAAGAATGAAAAAAATTGTAATTTTAGTAATTTTGACAATCGTATCTGCATGTACACATGTACCAAGCAATATTGATGGCGACCAGGCATTCTTTGCTTTTGATTCTGCAGAAATTTCTGATTCCGCAAACAAGAATCTGAAATCACAGGCATTATATATGAAGAAAAATCCTGATGTTAACATCACTATCCAAGGGCGCTGCGATGAACGCGGTTCAACAGAATATAACTTGGCATTGGGCGCATTGCGCGCAGGGAACGCTGCACACGTTATGATACGAAACGGTATTGAACCACAACGTATCAGTACTATTTCATACGGCAAAGAAAACCCAATTTACAAGGGCACCGGTGAAGAAGTATGGGCAAAGAACAGAAATGCCACAACAGTTACAAAATAAAAAATCCCCGTTCGGGGATTTTTATTTGACCGATATTTATTTTTCTATTATATTCAAATTATGGAAAAAAAGACAGTTATATCATTTGCAAATGTGGCCGCACAATACGATGGCTCACCAGAAATTCTGACCGACGTTTCTTTTAATATCGGTGCAGGTTCTTTTTATTTCTTGTCTGGTGCATCTGGGGCTGGAAAAACAACACTGTTGCGGTTAATATATCAACTGCACAAGCCTGCACGCGGACAAATAAAATTGTTCGGTAAAAACACTGATGATATTTCACGTGATGAAATCACAAAACTGCGCCAAAAAATGGCAATTGTATTCCAGGAATATTCTTTATTATCACACCTTACTGTGTTCGATAATATTGCATTACCGCTGCGTGTACGTGGTGTCGCCGAAGACAAAATAAAAAAACTGGTACCAAAGGTGCTGGACTGGGTTGGACTGGGCAAATACGCAGATGTAAATCCAAAATCACTGTCTGGTGGACAACAGCAACGCGTATCTGTTGCACGCGCAATTATCGTACAGCCAACAGTACTGTTGGCAGACGAACCAACAGGTAATTTGGATGATGAAAACGCATCACGATTAATGGAACTGTTTGTGCAAATGAACAAGATGTTCGGAACAACCATCATTCTGGCAACACACAGTAAAAAATTAATGGAAACATACAAATTTCCTGTAATCCGTGTCGAAAATCATCGTGTCAGCTTTACTGGAAAATCTGTATCCCCTGCCCTGCAATCCGAATCGGAAAAAAAGGTATGGAAGGGTCCAAAACCACAGAACTATTTCACAGAACTTTCAAAACAATTTGACGATATTGGAAACGCATAATGATAAAAAAACCAATTGTATTTTCACTGATTCGTGAACAGTCTATGTTTATGACTGCGATTATGTCACTGTTATCGTTTTTATCTATACTGGCACTGGGCATATCATTGGCAATTGGCACAGGTGTTACACGCTGGAATAACCAATGGGAATTGTTCGCAACTATCCAGGTTTCTGACACAAAAAAGGCCGATAATATACAAAAAATAATCGATAAAAATTCCGAACAAATCGAATCGGTAAAACAAATCACAACCCAAGAAATGCAAGAACTTATGGCACCTTGGATATCTGGCGGCAACGCAATTAAAGACTATCTGCCACACATGTGGGAAATTAAATTTAAAACCGAATCGGATTTAAAATCCTTTGCCGAAAAAATCAACAAAGACGCACGCTTTTTAACACATGCCAGCGCATTGTCCGCATCAACATCTGCGGGCTGGAAAATGATACTGATGGCATCGTTTATATTAATACTAATGCTGGGGGCAATTGGAATCTGCATTTCTTATATCGCACAGAATACCGCATTGTTACACAAGCGAGAACTGGAAATATTAAATCAAGTCGGCGCATCTGACAGCTTTGTCACACATCAAATGCAAATCATCGTCGCAAAGATAAGCGCAATTGCCGCCACAATCGGATTTATTGCAGCCGCCCCTGTGTTGATGGTAATAATTTCAACTGCACACAGTGCACGCGTTGGACTGATGGCAACAATAGGACTAAATGGCGCAGGTTGGACAATCTTGATATTACTGCCTGTGGCAATTGTATTATTTGCAATATCAATAACCAGACAAACAACCTTGAAAATATTAAAGAACAGTTAAATGATAAAAAATCTATTAACCCCTTCTTTTCTTTTTTTAAGTTGCTTTGTCATAGGCGGTATGTTTTTTAAGTCTTCGACCCCTAAATTCTGCGGCAAAATTCACAACAACGACAGTATATTTGTTCTGACAGGTGATGAACGCAGAATACCTTTTGCGATTCGCAAAATGCAAGAGTATCCAAATGCAGACCTGTACATAATTGGTGTTGGCGCACCAAATGCAATACAGCTGGACAGACCTGCAATTATTGAATCAAAATCAAAATCCACTTATCAAAACGCGCTGGCGATAAAAAAAATCGCATCAGAAAAACAATTAAACAGAATCGTTATCATCACAACCGAAGATCATATAAACCGCGCAAAATACTTAATACACAGTGAATTACCAAACACAGAAATTGTCACATGTCCTGCAACATTAATTGGAATGCCACCTGCAAAAAGACTTGAAAGATGGACAACAGAATATATAAAATACATCGTGACAATGATTGGAATCAAAGAAAGCTAAAAGGAAAAAATATGATACGTACAATTATATTTAAAATTGCATTGGGAATTTATTTTACACTGTGGTCGCCATTATTATTGATTGGCTTGGTGTCAAAAAACCTGTCCAGAAAACTTGTTTTCGCAGATGCAGCAGGCGTATTGGTATTAGCACGCTTGATTTGCGGCATCAAATACACAGTTCATTACCCAGCAACCGAAGAAAATGGCATACCAAACCTGCCAAACGGCAACAAACGCATTGATGGAAAATCTATTATCGCAGCAAAACATATGTCTATTTTGGAAATATCTGTTATTTCCAAAGTTGTCCCAAATTCATTCTTTATTATGAAGCGCGAACTGTTATGGATACCAATTTACGGATGGGCTTTTTGGCGTTGTGGAATGCTTGGGGTAAATCGCACAAAAGGTAAAACCAATATGAAAAAGTTGGCAGACGATGTTGAAAAGCGTGTCTTGGATGGATACACATTGGTCATATTCCCCGAAGGCACACGTGCAAAACCCGGCCAACACATTCCATTAAAACGCGGATTATTGTTGCTGGCACACACATTAAAATTACCAATTCTGCCGGTTGGCACAGATGCAGGCTTGTACTGGCCGAAACATGGCCGCATGAATTCTGGCATGGCGAACGTTTGGTTCGAACCATTATTGCCATGTAATGCGTCATTGGACGAAATCAGCGAAGCAATTAATCGTCACAGTGCATAAAAAGCCCCCCGTTGGGGGATTTTTTATTATACTACTTCCATCTTTATTATTTTATCTGGATTTTCAACATGTCCATTCTTTAATTCATCGCCACGTTTAATCTTGTCAATGAATTCCATACCTGATACAACATGCCCCCAAACAGTGTATTTCCCATCCAAAAATTTACAATCTTCAAAACAAATAAAGAATTGAGAATCTGCAGAATTCACATCAAATGCACGCGCCATGCCAACTGTCCCACGCACAAAATGTTCACATGAAAACTCTGCTGGAATTTTAACACCACTGCCACCAGTTCCATCTCCATATGGACAACCTGTTTGCGCCATAAAACCATCAATCACACGATGAAAATTCAAACCATCATAAAAACCAGATTTTACCAATTCAATAATTCTAGCAACATGTTTTGGTGCAACATTTGGCAAGGGTTCAATAATCACATCACCGTTCGTTAGTATAATTTTGATTTGGATCATATGTACTTCCTTCATTTATATTTTGTGTCCTATTTTGCAAACTCTGTGTTGCCAATTTTAAACTATAAGACACCGGCAACTTTGCACCTTCCAATTGAACTACAGATTTATTTGCCGGCAAAATTAATTTTGTTACACGGGACAAATCAGCATTGTTTAATTTAATTGCACCAGTAATTTTACTTAAATCCAACTCACACGCTGGGAATTTTGCCCCCTCGAAAAACGCCCTGCGGTACCCAGAAGGCAAAACCAACTTTTTTACACGGGACATATCCGCCCCTCTAAAATTCAAATCTGTCGCGATATTTTCTAAATTTAATTCACACGCAGGAAACACTGCATCAGACGCATAAATATCTGCCGTCGTCTTTGGCAAGACTAACTTTTTTACGTGTGATAAATCTGCACGCTCCATAGACAGTATAGATAACACACTACTAAAATCTAATTCTATCGTTGAAAACTTTACATCATCAATATAAGCTGTAAACACATCTTTAGGCAACATCAGTTTTGTTACATGCGATAAATCACATTCACGTAAGTTCAAACAATCCGACAAACTGCTTAGATTTAAATCACAAGCTGGAAATTTAACACCAACAAATTCAGCATCCAACAAATTTTCCGGCAAAACTAATTTTGTTACACGGGACAAATCGGCATTATTTATATTAAACTGACACGCACCACCCTTTGCATTACGATTTAGATGTCCAAGATCTAATTCGCATGCCCCCATCTTTGCACCTTCTAAATCTAAATACATCAAATCTTTTGATAATTTCAAATCTGTTACCCGCGACAAATCCGCACCATTTAACATTATTTTTGTTAAATGACTTAAATCTACGGGACACGCAGGCATTTTGGTTCCACTAAGATCCATTACAGTATCGCCATTATTTGGCAACACCAGCTTTGTTACACGTGACATATCTGCCCGTTTTAAAACCAAACCACCCTTAAATTTATTAAAATTTAATTCAACGACTGGAAATATTACACCTTCTAAATCCATATTTGTATAATAATCAAGATCATTAAACCTCATAACAGTATCAATTGGCAATTTCAACGAAGCGGCCCCCGACAAGTCTGAATCATTTAAAAACAAATTAATAGTAACTTTACTAAAATCTAAATCGCCTTTTAATGTTGCATAGCGCACAAAAAAATTACCAAGATCGTTAGGATTTATATAACACATCTTTCCGTCTTTGAACGATAAAATATGTTCATCGCCAGCATACAACGCCTTGGAGCCATCGTCATTTTTTAAAATTCGTATAGGACGATCCTTTATCAAATAATCGATATTAAACACATTACTACCTGTTACATCACGAAAACGCGCCATACCACTTTCATGTTTTAAATCAAAAATTAGTCCATTTCCCAGCGCAATCTGTGTATTTTTATCAATTTCATAAATCTGCCCATCCTTGACATAAAAATCTTCATTGATATAAACGTTGTTTATTTCACGATAGTATTTACAAATCTGATTTCCAACCAACGTATAACCTGGCCCCAAATCAACCCTTTGCGATGAAAAATCCGCACCAAAATGGTGTTTTATCGCATCAGACAATCCCATAATAATATTATCCGGATTTGAATTTAACGTGCTATCACAGTTTTGTACAGTATGATTATATCTGTTTTTTATACTAATAAATCCTCCTGTTTTTAAAACCTGGATAGAAATTACAGATGTACCATATTCATCATCACGCTGGGGGGGATTTCCACGTTTAATCTTATCCACATCTTTACGCACAGCATTAATAATATAATATCTTTTAAACCTTTCCGGGTCACGAAAAGTACATATCTCTTCACCTGGCGCATAATACTTTTGTATGGCATTTTGTTTTTCCAATGTATCTGCAACATATGCATCATATCCTGCTTTATCCAGCAGTTCAATAGGATCCATATGCACAGCCATTTCTTGGATTTTAATTTGTTTCAATGATACCAAATAGTTCATTATTGGTTCTGCATCACGACCCGCATATTTTACAATTTTATCAATATTTGGAATATCAAAAATACCATTATCGTAATTTCGTATCGCCTTGGCAAAACGTTCACCGTTTTGTTTTTTTATAATATCATACATACTTTTTGCCATAACAATCCCTTATATTCCCAAGGTATTATATCACAAAAAACAACAAAAAATATTAAGATTTTTAATCACACCATCCACGTCGTTTTCCACCATTATACGGTCGCGCGAGCCTTTCTTTTATCAAAATTTCACCGACATCACGTCCGTCTGACAATATAACATTTGCATCTATTCGCCCCAGATATTTATCATCTTTGATATTTTGTAAATCTACAACCGTACCATTTGGCAGCAAATTAAACATAAAACCTTTGGCTAAATTTGCTTTATCGATTTCCGCAGGACAAGCACCATTTAATTCAGGCGTATCAATATTGATAATACGAACACGCACAGTAATTGTTATATCGTCATCAATCTTGACCCCTGCAGCAAATGTATCGCCATCCAAGACATAATCAACCACAGCTGGCACCGCATATGCAGAATTCATCAAACACAAAGCCAGACAAAATAAATATAACTTTTTCATTTAATTATTCCTGTGTTATAAAAACGCCCGGTTGGGCGTTTTTTATGGTAATCTTGGCGACCATGTTGGTTCTACTGCATTTATATCATCACCCACTTCGATATCATAGATATTTTGACCTGTGATATCAACACTGCGAATATGACTGATACGTTCAATATCATCAAACGCGCGTTCTGTTTCATAGTAAACAAGTCTTCGTGATCCTGGGGCCCAGGATGGCGCTTCCATAAACCAACCACCAGCTAATATTTTTTCATTTTTACCCTGCGGATTCATAATCCCGACATAAAATGTATCATCAGCCATTTTTGTAAATGCGATAAATTGACCATCAGGACTCCATGCAGGGGTCGCATATTTACCCTTGCCATATGTAATACGATTTTCAACACCTGTTTCTAAATCCAACACATGAATTTGCTGACGCCCAGTTCTGTCAGAATTAAACGCTAATTTTTTACCATCTGGTGAATAAGATGGACTGGTATTTAACGAATTTCCAAACGTCAACTGACGCAATTTTTTGGATTCAATATCATATTCATAAAGATGCGTAATACCATTTTTTACCAAAGATAACGCAATTTTTTTACCGTCTGGTGAAAAACGAGGTGCAAAGTTCATCCCACCGAACTGTCCCAGTTTTCTTTGCTCTCCTGTTTCTAAATCTAATGTCCAAACACTTGGGTCATCATTATAATAAGACAAAAATACAATTGTTCCCATATTTGGCGAAAAGTGTGGCGACATAACAAACCCATCTTTATCAGACAAATAACGCAAACCATAACCATCTTGGTCAATAATAGCCATACGTTTTTCACGCGCATCAATTGGTCCTGTTTCTGCAATAAAGACTATCTGTGTATCAAAATAACCAATTTCACCAGTTAATCTTTCATATATTGCATCCGCCATAATATGCGCTAATCTACGCACAGATTTACGAGAAGACATCAACGCTTGCGCTTCTATCTGTTCTGTACCGTCAACATCCCAAACAAAGAATTCCAATTTATAATCATTATTTGGCGCAGCGGATAATTTTGCCTGAACCAAAACTTTGGTCTTTATTGCCTGCCATAATTTAAAGTTTGGCATATCACCCATTTTAACATATTCTGGTAACGCATCATGACTGACAATACGAAACAAACCTGTGCGTTTCAAATCGGCTTCGACCACTTCACGTATCATAGCAGCATCTGCAGCCTTTACATTTCCCGCCGTTTCAAATTTCAATACAGCAATTGATGTCGGTTCTGTTGCACCAGCAATAATATCAACCTTTAATTCTGCGCGCGCTGGCATAACAAAAAACACTAACAACGACAACACAGATAATATCTTTTTTAACATAATAAAGTCCTTCCCTTTTATACATCTGAACGAATTTTAAACACTAAAAAACAAAATTGCAAGCAACACAACAGCCTACACCAACGTCAATATTATCGCCATTACAGCCGTAAATATATTTGTATTGACAATTGTAAATACAATGGTATAGTTCCTTGTAAAGACTGTGGTATTGTACAAAGCATAGGAGTTTGTAATGCCAAATGTTATGCAACAATTATTTGTAATGAATATTGAATCATTGCTGCGTGAATATGCCGCATACAAGGCTTTTAACAAGTCTGACTGTGTGATTAATATGCGCATTCCCCGACCAATCTTGGACAAGATAAAAGAACTGGCAGACGCCCAGCATGTACCATACCAATCGTTGATATCTTCTGTGTTATTTTCACTGGCCAATATCGAAGAAGGAAAATAACCACCCCACCCTGCAAAAGAAATAAAAGGAGCGCGCACATGACAAACAAAGAATTATTCCAAGAATTAAATCAAACAAGACAACATGAAACGCGCGGCCAACAACTGGATTTATTTCAAACCATCACACCATTAAACATAACTGAAGAATATTGGTTCTTTTCTGATTTATATAATATTTTTGGCGCTAATATATTTCCAATCAACCAAGCAATGGAAAAGACCGCGCACGAAAAAATCATATATCCATACGACCCAAAACCAACTATTCAACAAAGTTTTGATTTCTGCACAGGTCACTATGACACATTACACCATGCATACAAACTGGATTATCGTGAATTCAAAAACGCAAATGATTTAAAACTGTCACGTTATGCCTGCTGGTCTTTCTTGCAAAACAGGCCAAACACTGTATTTGCCCAGACATATTTTATGGCACCCGTATTAAATCCAAACATGACCTTTGACGCAATCAGCACAATTGCATCTGAATACAAACGCACCGAACTGCGCGAACGACTGGCAAACGCAGAAAGGATTCTGGCAGGAATACTGAACAGCAAACACGCCAATTATAAAGACTTTCATAATTCAACATCATTGGCACTATTTAACGGACAAACATATAACGACATCAAAGAAATGCATCATATACCAAATAAATCAAATGAAACATTACTGGACTATATGGGCAAACACACTTTACACGCACGTATCGCTGCATTATATCGCACAATCGAACGATATAACACATCATCAGACAAAACAATAATTAATCTGGAAAACATACTGTGCGATGAATTATTTAACAAACGCGTTGCAATGATAAACAACACCGGCAGACGCCCAGAACAAGATATATCAATACAACATATCGACAAGGTAAAAAAACACCTGAAAGAAACACAACAGGCGTTTATAAAAAAATACTCAATTCAAAAATTAAGATAAAAAAATCCGGCACTGCCGGATTTTTTTTAATTACCATGCTTGGAATTGTGCCGCACAATTCAATGATCCACCAGGGGCAGCCGCACTCATCAAGAAACTTAATACCATACCTACACCAAACAACAATACAAAGCCAACCAACAAACCAATACCCTTTGTTTGAACATCTTTTAATTCTACTTTACCCTTAGAAATATAATCCCATGCCCAACCTGCGATTGTAAATCCTGCACCAATAAATGCCAATGTGCGCAACATACCCAACAGACCACCCAATTCTTTGACCAAATTGCACAATCCGTTATCAGCCGCCATCGCAGGCGCCATTGATGCCATCAAACCAACAATTGCAAAATTTGCTTTATTCATAATTTTTTTCATATAAAACCCCTTTTCCTTTGCTGATATTTTATCACAAAAATCAATTCAATTCAAACAATAAAAACAAAATAAAACCCGCCGTATGGCGGGATTTATTATTTAACAAAAACATATTTCTTTGTTGTCTTTTTCTGACAGCATCCACAATCTGATTTCGCTGCCTTTGGTGCAACAGTTGTCAAAACCTGACGTTCTGTGCGTTGTGCTTGACCTGCAACATCGTTCAGATACAAATCACGACACATTGTGTTGCGATAAACAATTTCTTTATCGGCATTCAGTTCACGAATATCAGATGAATAACGATATCCCGCTTCTGCTGATGTAAAGATGCAATCTTCGCCATCTTGTACATAGCGAACATCACCCTTGTAATAATCATAAGAAGAACAACCGGCCAGAACAACTAAACCGAATAATACAAACAAAGTCTTTTTCATTTTTTTACCCTTTGTAAAATTACCGTTTTCTCTGTCCGGCCCCCGATTCGTACTAATTGTTGCAAAAAATCATCGATTGTCAAGAACCCACAACAAAAAACCAACACAAAATTAAAAAAAATATGCTATAATCCATACAAAGGGGATTTTTATGAAATATACAGAACTGGGACTGGTTAATACAAAGCAAATGTTCAGCAACGCAATCACAAGCGGATATGCGATACCTGCATTTAACATATATAATATGGAAACATTATCTGCAGTACTGGACGCAGCACGCAGCATACACAGCCCTGTTATATTATCTGTATCAGAATCTGCCTTGAAATATATGGGTACCGATATGCTGATTGGTATGATACGTGGCGCAAACATCGAACCACACGAACAAATCGCACTGCACCTGGATCATGGTGGTAGTATTGATGCATGCGCACACGCAATTGAAATTGGATTTTCATCTGTCATGATTGACGCCAGCAAAATGCCATTTGAAGACAACATCACAATATCAAAAGCTGTGGCAGATATCGCACACAAACACAACGTATCTGTTGAAGCAGAATTAGGCACCCTTGGTGGAATTGAAGACGAAAATACATTTGGCACAGTCGGATATACTAATCCAGCAGATGTCGAAAAATTTGTAAAAGAAACAAATATAGACTCGCTGGCAATCGCAATTGGAACCAGTCATGGTGCATATAAAAGAAAGCATGCAACCGAAGAATTACGCTTTGATATATTGGCAGAAATCGCAACCAGACTGCCAAAGTTCCCATTGGTTCTGCATGGCGCATCAAATATTCCGCAAAAATTAATCAGTACAATAAATGAATTTGGTGGAAAAATATCAGGCGCACTGGGAATCGATGAAACCCAATTACGACGCGCAACAAAAATGAACATTTGCAAAATAAATGTAGACAGCGACCTGCGTTTGGCATTTACAGCCGGTGTTCGAAAATCATTATTCGAAAACCCAAATAACTTTAACCCACGTGATTATTTGAAAGCCGCAAAACAGACCATGACACAAACATGCATTGATGAAATAAAAAACATCATGGGATCTGATGAAAAAATCACAAACAAGTGATTAGCGGTTAGAATGATTTAGATAAAAAGAAATCGGGAACCGTAGTGTACAGACGCTACATGAGATTCCCGATTTATTTTTAGATGAATTATTATAATTTATTTTGCACGTTCTACGTATTCTAATGTTTCAGTATTTACAACAATCTTTTCACCTTGTTCAATAAATAATGGAACTTGAACACGAACACCATTATCCAAAATAGCAGGTTTGCCACCACTGGATGAAACAGTCTGACCTTTTAATGCAGGTTCTGTTTCTTCAACAGTTGCAACAACTGTTTTTGGTAATGAAATAGATACTGGCTGACCTTCGACAAAGTTCGCTTTGACAATCATTTCTGGCGCCAAAAACTTCATTGATTCGCCCAATGATTCAACAGGCATTGTAAACTGTTCATAATCAGACAAATTCATAAAGAACGCATCTGTACCATCTGCGTACAAATATTGACAGTCAAAATCTTCGACCATCAGTTTTTCGACCTTGTCTTCTGCACGCCAGCGATCACCACCTTTGTTACCAGAATCAATATCGCGCAAGTCTGCTTGAACAAATGCACCGCCCTTGCCTGGTTTAACCTTGGTAATAGATGTAACAGAATAACGTTTGCCATTATGTGAAATCACCCAACCAACACGCATATCATTTGCAATATAAGATGCCATAATAAATACCCCTTGTTTTATTTAACCGTTTGATTATACGAACGAACAAAATCAACGCAAGAACTTTTTACTGTGCGTTACGTTTATTTGCCCAATATCTGTCGATACTGTCCATAATTAATTTATCAGCTGCTTCTCTATCTGCCCAACCTATAACTTTTGACCAAGCGTGCGGTTGCAAATCTTTATAATGCTGAAAGAAATATTTGATTTTTGAACGCAGAATCGCAGGTAACTGTTCAACAAATTCTGTATCGGTATAAAATGGGTCAACCTTGTCACGTGGCACACAAATAATCTTTTCATCGCCACCCGCCTGATCTTCCATCAACAGTGCACCGATGGGACGAACCTCTATCAAAGTACCTGGACGCAGTGGTGCATTACATACAACGACACAATCCAATGGGTCACCATCATCACCAAGTGTACCTGGAAAATACCCATAATTCGCAGGATACGCCATTGGCGCGTGTAAAATTCTGTCTGCTTTTAACAGCCCTGTTTCTTTATTAATTTCATATTTAACATAACCACCTTCGGCCACCTCTATAATCGCATTCATTTTCTTTGGTGGCATTGAACCTGGCGCTATTTCATCTAAAATCATACTATATCCTCTTTTGTTTGCGGTTTAAAGGGTACCATAAATTTTTTAATTTGCAATTTATTGCCAAAATAAAAACCGCAATCTGCGGTTTTTATTTTTTTATTTTACATTCTCATCGGCATTAATACATACAATGCATCTGTATCTTTGTCCGTAGAATTTATTTTTGTTGGTGCCAATGGGTCTTGCATTTCCATCTGGAATTTTTCACCTTCGACCTGACCGGCAACATCCAACAAGAACTTTACATTAAACACAACAGTAAATGACGCATCACCGTTATATTCAATATCTAATTCCTGGGTTGCAGTACCAGCATCTGGGCTGGATGCATTGATAACCAACTTGTTCATACTGAAAGTTAATTGAACTGATTTTGTTTTATCAACACTGGCCACAGACACCAAGTCAACCGCATTAATAAATTGTTTTCTGTCCAAGATTGCAATCTTGTCATTACCCTTTGGAATAACAACACGATAATTTGGATATTGTGCATCAACCAATTTGCTGGTCAAAATTGCTGATCCAACTGTAAAGCGTGCCTTGGTATCAGACAATTCAACCATAACATCATCAACGTTTGCATCTTCCAACAATTTAGACAATTCACCAATTACGCGACGTGGCAAAATCACTGCTGGCATTTCTGCACTGCCCGCAGGCGCAGACATTGCACACAACGCCATACGCTGCGCATCTGTTGCAACAGCTGTCAATTTTGCTTCGCCACTGTCATCAGAAATATGGAAATAAATACCCCCCAAATGATAACGAACATCATCTGTTGGAATTGCAAACTTTGTTTGATTAATCAAGTGTGCTAAATCACCCGTTGTCATCTGGAATTTAGTTGTCAAATTACTGCCCGCCATCGCAGGGAAATTTTCCGCAGGTAATGTTGGCAAACGAAATACTGCACGACCACTGGATACAACCAACTGATCACCAGACTGTTTAAAAGATATTTCTGCATCGTCTGGCAATTTACGAACAATATCATACAACATCTGTACAGGAACAGTCGTTTTACCACCCAATGTGATATCCGCAGCCACATGTTCAACTAATTCTAAATCAACATTTGTCGCAGACAGGATTAAATCATCTGCAACTTCTAACTTAACATTCATCAATATCGGCAGTGTTGCACGCTTTTCAACAATGGACTGCATATGTCCCAGCGCACGTATCAAAACCTGACGAAATACTGAAAATTCCATTATACGCTCCTGTTTCCTTTTACTTATATGTGTGGTTTCCTACATTCGTTGTTCACAGTGTACCAAAAAACACCGATTCGGTGCAAGACCAAAAGCGCAACATTACTCTTCTTTATTTTCCACAGGTTTCAAAACAGTACCTATCAGTTCAGACACATCCGTCCCCAACCATTCTGGATCTTCACGATATAATGGCGCACCACGTTCCAGTGCGGTTTCACATGGATGACTGTCCGCCAACCAATTTTCCAACAAATCACCCGCAACCAATCCAATACCCGCACCCGCAACCAAACTTAATCCGCCTGTCAATGGCGCCAACAACAAACCAATACCTGTTGCAGATGCAACCTTGCTGGCCACAGCTGCACCACTGACTTTGATATCTGGTTCTGCCAAATTCCCAGACAATTCAATTGAATTTACCACCTTGCCAGTTAATGATAATTTCAAACCACGCACTGGCACAGTTGTTAATGCCAAATTCATTTCTTCATCACCAAGATTTAAACTACCCGCCAAGCGTACATTTATTGCATTTGTTTCAATTGCAAAACCATTTTGTGTTTCAAATACACCATCACGTAACTTTGCATTTAACGCCAAACAAGAAATCTTGATTTGACTATACTTTTTTTCCGAATTAAATAAATCCTGGATACTGTGACGCAAACTTGTTAAAAAATCCGTTCCATACATATATGTAACCAGTTTTGAATGCGCATAACCATTATCCACAGAATATACATACACTGGTCCTGTTATTGTCTGCATAATTTCAGATAAATTTTTACCACGCGTCTTAACATATAAATCAATATTCACAGGCAAATCAGAAATAAAATTATCAATATGTATTTCTTTTAAGATTTCACCAACAAAAATATGCTTCCCAACAAATGCCACATCCGCATCCAAAACACCTGCATCATCAACAGTACCATCTGCACCAAAAACCACATCACCTTCTGCAATAGATAAATTCGAATCGATTCGCAAATTATTATCAATTGCATTCAATACCAAGTTTAAATTTTTAATATTCAAATTTTTATATACTATAAAATCATCAAGTTTTATATTTAAATTGACGTTTTTGTTATACAGCCAATCACCAAACAACGGAACATCTTTAAACACATTTAATTTTCGATTTGGTTTTACCCGCACACGCCCATACATATTCGGAAATAATGTTCCCAAATCCAAACGACGAGAATAAATATCAGCATTTATAACAGGAACAGTCTTAGCCCAATCAACATTACCCAGCACCGTAAAATCAGTATTATTTATTCGCAAAGATGACTTTCTTATTGTTAGCTTTTTTCTATCAAATCCACCTGCAATATTTACATACATATTACGCACTTCGGGTAACTTTATTTTAAAAAAATCCCCGATTGCATTAATATTTGGCATATCACCTTTGATAACAAAATCAATTGGTTGCTTACTTGTACCTTCCAGCGCGACATTTGCAATCAGCGCCTGCCCTTTGGTTGAAACGGCAATTTGTACAGGATAAATTTTACGTTCTTCATTATATTCCGATAACGAGACAATAAATGGCGAAACATCATTATAAAGTTTAACCCAACCGGAATATTGCCTTTTTCCCGCATCAGGCATCATTCTGACATTAAAACCGGGCACAAAATATTTTTTACCCAATATATTTGCATTTAGCTTTTTTATCTCAACCCCACCCAATCCAAAGTCTTTAAATGGATATTTTTCTACTTTTTTATTTTCTGTATTTATATCAGCTGCCTTTTTATTAAATGCAGGCAAAGAATAATCACCATTTGAACTTTGTTCTATGTTAACTTTTACATCATACATTTTAACATTTTGAATTGTTGGTCTGTCACGTAACAACGACACCAAATTAATTCGCACATCTACCCTGTCTGCAACATAAGCATATTTATTTTTTGCCCATTCAGGATTTGCAATATAAACTTGATTCAATTCAATTCTTGGCTGCAACGAAAAACGCCATGCAACGCCCCCCTCAACTTGCACAGGCAAACCTGTTGATTCTTGCAAAACACCTATTACACTGCTGCGTAACGTTTCCAAATTAACCTGACTAAGCGCAACAACCAAGGCCACCACTAATCCAACAAGAATTAGGGTAAAAATACGTACAACTGGAAAAAAAAGACTTTTTCTTACAATCATGGCATTTTAAATTCTAAGAACTTCATAACTGGCAACATAAAATCTGGCACAGTCGCACG
>JAZQUA010000019.1:0-24749 GCA_045631065.1 Candidatus Enterousia sp.
TTTTTAAATTTGACGGCAAAGCTGCCATTGTTTATTGGTGCCCAAGAAATGATATATGGGCTGATTATACTGTTTTTCGCCCATTGTTGGAATTTGATTTTTAAAATTCCGCTGGCGCCTGTGATAATTGTAGCGTTACGCACACCTGATTTTGCCAAATCCATAATAGCATTCCATGCTTGTTCTTCGGTTAATTGATGCAAATCCAGTTTTGCGTGTTCAGGGATATAATTGTCAGTCTGGGGAATTCGTGTTGACAGATGCCGCTGTCTGCGCACACTGCGTTGCGTATCAGATGTGTTCGGAATAAATTCCGTATTTATCATCTGTTCAATGTCTGATTCTGTTAAGTGTTTCATTGTGTCACCATATCAAAAACCAATATGCGTTCTGTGCCAGATAAATCGTTGTGACTGCAAACAAATCGCCATCCGTTTTTATCAAAGATATCTTTTATATCTTCTCCTTGTCCAATGCCAATTTCCAAGTACAACTTGCCGTATTTATTAAGCCATTTTTTTGCGTTTTTTGCAATTTGTTCATATGCAAATAATCCATTGTTGGGCGCATACAACGCTAATTTTGGGTCATGGCGTGCCCCTGCATCAACACGTGTATCATCGCATGCAATATATGGTGGGTTAGACACGATAATATCAAATTTTTCAGATATCAGACGTGGGTTTGTAAAACTGCCATGTATGGTTTTAATTTTTTCTTGCAGTTCCAAAGATATTATATTTTTACGCGCAACACGTAATGCGCGACGTGATATATCAACCGCCACCCCAGACATATTTGGAATATTCTTAACCAGTGAACATATTATGCATCCGGTGCCGGTGCCCAAATCAAGAATACGTCTGGTGTTGTTGCTTGCACAATCCGAAATAACAGCGTACACCAGTGTTTCTGTATCTGGTCGTGGGTCAAGTGTATAACGATTGGTATAAAATTTTAGTCCATAAAACCATTTTTGACCGATAATTTTTGCCACAGGCACCCCATGTCGCAGTTTTCGTGCCATCATGCGGACACGAATCCCAGACAGTTTTTTTACATTTTCTGTAATGATACGCGCAGCACGAATGCCACCAGATTTCTGTAAAATTGTGAACGCTTGATTTATTTCCATAAAGTCATTATAATCTGCACTATGAAAAAAGCAAAAGATATTATTAATGACATCAATTTAACTCGCATTGTTATGGCGTTGGCCGCACTGCTCAGTTTGATTGCGATTTGTTTGGTTGTAACACGTCACACCCCATCACAAAAGTATGCACAACAGGAGCATAGTTCTGTTGTTTCTGTTGCATCTGGTGACACATTATCTGGTTTATTGTTGGCCCAGGGCTTGACACATAATGATGTTAATGAAATCGCAAGCGTTCTAAAAAAAGAAGCTGGTATTGCCGGTTTGCGCGCTGAACGTGATAAATTAGAATTTGTTCGTCCAAATGGCAATGCGCCTGTGTCCAAGATTGTTGTTGTGCCATCACCATGGCGTCAGGTTAATTTGACCTGTGATGAATCCGGTTCTTGGAAATGCGAAACAGTTGATGTTGAACGCGATACGCGTGCCGTATGGCGCAGTGGCGAAATCTTGGACGGTGACAGCTTTTATTTAGCTGGTCAGCGTGCAGGCATACCTGCGGGTATATTAATTGATGTGTACGATTTATTGGCGTTTGAAATGGACTTTGAACGTGATGTTCGTGCCGGTCAGAAATTCTGGGTTTTATACGAAGAAAACTTTTCTGATGGAAACAAGATTGATAATGGTAACGTGTTGGCTGTATCGTTTCAGGCATTACGCGGTAATGTTCAAATGTACCGTTTTAAAAAATCAGATGGCACAATTGGATACTATGACGAAAATGGTAACGGTGCGATTAAGTCGTTAAAACGTACACCAATTAATAATGCCAAGATAACCAGTAACTTTTCTAAAAAGCGCAAACATCCGGTGCTGGGATTTACCCGCGCACACAAAGGGGTTGATTTTCGTGCGCCTACTGGCACACCGATACCGGCTGCTGGTGCAGGTCGTGTTATCGCACGCAGTTATAACCGCGGGCATGGTAATTTTGTAAAAATCCGTCATAATGGATCTTTTGAAACATTGTATGCACATATGTCTCGTTTTGCCAAGGGCGTAAATGTTGGCACAAACGTACGTCAAGGGCAAATAATTGGATATGCTGGTTCGACTGGTTATTCCACAGGGCCACATTTGCATTACGAAATTATCAAGGATGGTGTGCACGTAAACCCAATGACTGTAAAGTTACCCGCAATCAGTAATCTGGGCAAGGCAGACAAAAAGAAATTCTTGGAATATCGCGAAGTGTTGGACGACGGTATAAAAAAATTGGAACGTCATCCATCGTTATATATTCAGTTATAATATCCGCCCAATGGGCGGTTTTTTCAACAAACTTTTGTTGCGGCAATTTGTAACAGTAATAATACTGAAATATAAGCGCTAGGTACCTTTTCCTAAACGGTGTATTGCAATTGAAAGTACGAAATAAAAAGTTTATAATAACTATGTCTTAGACAAAGACAAAACAAACCTTGAAAAGGAGAAAAAAGATGAAAGGACTAACTAACTATGTTCTTATACCATTGACATTTATCGGTGCCTTGAACTGGGGACTGGTTGGAATCTTTGGTTTTGACTTGGTTGCATATTTGTTTGGCCCAGCAACATTGGCCAGCAACATCGTATATGCGATTATTGGTATCGCAGCATTGGTATGGTTAATCTGGATGTTCATTGACAGACCAGTATCCCGTGACCGTTAATTAAATAAAAAAGTTTCATGTCTGACGCCCCACATTTTCGGGGCGTTTTTTATAAATATAACGATAATATTTTGTTATTGAAAAAAATTGGAATTTCCACTACAATACAAACTGAACTGACAGGGATGTTGGTTCGGGCCGTCGAAAAGCCCATGTAGTTCGGTGCAGATGCGTCGTAATCCGATGTTGTCGGTGCCTTTGCACCGTTATTTTTTCCCCGCGGATTTGGTCGGGGTGCTGTTGTGATATATTGAAAGCAACAGGATCATTAACTACATGATTTTTCGAACACCCCGACCGTCATTCTCTGTGACGGTTTTAATTTTGGGCGACAATGCACAGGGATTGTATTTTTTTGTTTGTTTTCCGACAAGCACCTTGATGTCTTGATGCATTCATCTGTGTGTTGTTGCCTGCCAAGGTTTTATGCGGGGGGAAAAATGAAAAAATTTCTGTGCACATTTTTTATCATGTTATGTTCTGTTGTGCATGCAGAAACAATATCGCCAAAGTTTACTGTCGTTACCACACCAAACACCACAACATTCAGTTTTAATATGACCGCAGCTGGTAACTTTACGGTTGATTGGGGTGATGGTAATACAGAAAACATTATCAGAACAAATACAACAGAAGCGACATATACACATACATACGATATTGCCGGCGAATATACGATTGGTTTTGATGGTTTGGCAACAGGATATAACACTCACTGGTGTACATCTGTATTCAATTTCAAAAACAATAAAAATGTTGCGGCAATATATGGCTCTTTGGGTGCGTTGTTCCCATCATTTGAAAAAGGGGCACAACCGTCATATTATAACGCTTTCTATGGATGTTCTAATTTGGCCAGTGAAATACCGCCAGAATTATTTCATGGTAATTACGGTGAAATGCGTGGCTATGCGATGTTTCGAGATGTGTTTGCTGGCTGTTCAAAATTAAGTGGACAAATTCCACCAGGTTTATTTGCAGATATGAATGGGTGTGTTGAACACACAGGTTTTGCAAGTTTGTTTCAGGGGTGTAAAAGTTTGACAGGTAAAATTCCCGAAGATTTATTTGCAGGATTTAATGGATTTTGTTCAAGTGATTCTTATCAATTTAATAACTCTTTCCAAGGGTGCACTGGATTAACTGGCGAAATACCAGAAAAGTTATTTTCAAGAATTGTTGCAGATGCTTCAAAGAATGGGGCAGCATTTAGAAATACTTTCAATGGATGCAAAAATTTATCTGGATTTATACCGCCTAATTTATTTATGGGGATAAGTACAGAAAACGGTGTTGCCGATACGTTTATGGATGGTATTTTTAATGGCAGTGGAATTGCGAAACAATGTCCCAGTGGTTATTATCAGTATATGACAGGATTTGAAGAATACCTTGGCGGATATGTTTCGTGTGTTCCATGTCCGGATGATTTTCCAAATTCTGTTGTTGGGGCAACTGATGTTCAAATGTGTTATTATGGTGATTTGCGTAAATTACATGTGGACAATGATTCTGTTGGGTTATTAACGTACAAGACAACAGATCCAGCGTTACATATCAAGTTGGATGGCAATGTATATTATGGCGCAATAAGTCCAATTGAAACAAATATTATGCGCGACAGTACCAAGAAATTTAAAATAAGGTATAACGATACTATTTATCACTTATATGATGTAACGACTATCATTCCTGATAAAGATTAATTTTTTCTTTACAACTGTTGTTTGATAAAATAAAATCGTATTGTTATATCAAAACAAAGGAAGGGAAATATGGCAACAAACAAAACACCAAAAACAACAAAGAAAACAACAGTAAAACCTGCTGTTAAAAAAACGGTAAAAAAGACTGCACCTGTTGCAGAACACGCACATTGCTGCTGTGAACATAAATGCGCATGCAAATGCCATCACAGTGGTTTTTGGAAAAAGTTAGTATTAATTGTAATCTTTTTTGCATTGGGTTTTGCGTCTGCAAAATTGTGCTGTTGTCACAAAAAGTCTTTTAAGAAAATGCCACGTCCAGAATTCGATAATGGATGCTTGGTTGTAAAATGTCCAAAATTGGAAAAAATGGTTCCAATGATGGATGCTGATAAAAACGGTTGTGTAACTGTCGAAGAATTCAAGGCTGCAAAGAAACATGCTCCACATCATAATCGTAAGATGAAAAGACAACCAAAACCACATGCACCGGTTGTTGCAGAATAATAAATAAAAATCCCCCAAATGGGGGATTTTTTTAACTTACATCATTCCTGGCATACCGCCACCCATTTGCGGGGTGTTTGGTTTTTCTTCGGGAATTTCTGTCATAACAGCGCCAGTTGTCAACATTACACCTGCAGTGCTTGCCGCTGCAGATATTGCGGTTTTCACAACCTTGGCAGGGTCAATAATACCAGCCGCCATCATATCGACATATTCGCCCGTTTGTGCGTTATAACCAAAGTTGTAATCAGACGATTCCATAACTTTGCCAACAACGATTTCCCCAGATGTGCCTGCATTTTCTGCAATCTGGGCACATGGGGCGATAATTGCGCGACGTACGATATCAATACCTACATTTTGGTCTGTATTTGCGCCACTCAAGTTTTTTAATGCATCAACTGCACGAACCAGTGCAATACCACCACCTGCAACAATACCTTCGGCAACCGCTGCGCGTGTTGCAGCCAGTGCATCATCAACGCGGTCTTTCTTTTCTTTTACTTCGATTTCGGTCATGCCGCCAACTTTGATAACAGCAACACCACCGACCAGTTTTGCCAATCTTTCAGACAGTTTTTCGCGGTCATATTCGCTGGTTGATGCAGATATTGCAACGCGAATTTCATCTGCGCGTGCATCAATTGCAGCCTTGTCACCGCCACCATGTGCCAACAGCGTTGAATCTTTTGAAACAACAACTTTTTTTGCAGTCCCCAGTACCATTGGACTGATATTTTCAAATGTCATACCCATATCGTCAGAAATAACAGTTGCACCTGTAACAATAGCGATATCTTTTAACATTTCTTTGCGTCTGTCACCAAAGCCTGGCGCCTTGACTGCACAAACTTTTAATCCGCCACGCAGACGGTTCAGTACCAGTGTTGCCAATGCTTCGGATTCAACATCTTCGGCAATAATCAATAATGGTTTGCCAGATTGTGCAATTGGTTCCAATATTGGTAACAGTGCTTGCAGTCCTGTAATTTTCTTTTCAGAAACCAAGATTTGTGCGCCGTCCAGTTCTGCCAACATTTTTTCGCTGTTTGTAACGAAATATGGGGACATAAAACCCTGGTCGAATTGCATGCCTTCGACAACATCAATTTCTGTGTCCAATCCTTTGGCTTCTTCGACAGTAATAACACCTTCTTTGCCGACACGTTCCATTGCATTTGCGATTTTTTCGCCAATATCAGAATCAGAATTTGCAGAAATTGTTGCAACTTGTGCGATTTCTGCACTGTCTTTGACAGGGCGTGCATGTTTATCAATATCTGCGATAACAGCAGCTGTTGCCATATCAATACCGCGTTTCACATCCATTGGATTCATACCTGCTGCGATAACGCGGCGACCCTCGCGGATTAATTTTTGTGCCAATACAGTTGCGGTTGTTGTTCCGTCACCTGCATCATCGCCTGCTTTTTTTGCGACTTCTTGAACCATACGTGCGCCAATATTTTCTTGTGGATCCTTTAACGATACAGCCTTGGCCACAGTAACACCGTCTTTGGTTGCAACAGGTGCGCCATATGATTTTTCAATAACAACTGTTCGACCCTTGGGCCCCATAGTGATTTTTACAGCATTTGCCAGCTTATCTACACCAGCTGCCATTTTTTCTGTGTCAAAAATAATATCTTTTGCCATTTTATTATTCCTTTTATTATTCCAAGATTCCCAATATGTCTGTTTCTTTGATTAATACGTAATCATGACCTTCAATCTTAACTTCGTTGGCAGATGATGCCCATTTTGCAAACAGTACAACATCGCCTGTCTTGACGGACATAGGAATTAAATCATCGCCACTGTATATCCCGTTTCCTGTTGCAATAACACGACCGCGAGACGGTTTTTCCTTGGCATTATCTGGGATAATAATTCCGCCTGCTGTGATATTTTCTTCTTCGATTCTTTCCAGCAGAACATAATTGTGTAAAGGTTTAAACATATAAATCTCCTTTAACTTAAAACCTGTGCTATTGATATAGTCTAAAAATCATTGATTTCAAGTCTGTATTTTAATATGCTGTGATATAAATACAAGGGGAATAAAAAGATGTACGATAAAAATAATGTATTTGCAAAAATTGTTCGTGGCGAAATACCGGCAGCCAAGGTTTATGAAAATGAATATGCAATGTCTTTTCATGATGTAAATCCAGTTTTTGAAACACATGTTTTGGTTATCCCAAAGGGGGAATTTGAAAATATATTGGAATTTGCAAAGAACGCAACCCCAGAACAACAGGCTGGTTTTTGGGATTGTTTTACCAAGACAGCAGATATGTTGGGTGTTGAATGTGAATTTAACTGTTTGGTAAATTCTGGTGCAAACGCACCTTTTATAAAACAGTCTGTGTTTCATTTTCATTTACATTTGGTATCTGGTGCAAAGCGTCCTGAATATCAAAAATTTATTGCCGAGTTATAGATTATGAAAATAAATGTTCGTGTTATTCCGCGTGCCAAGATAAATCAGGTCGAAGTTCAGCCCGATGGTCTGGTGCGCGTGCATACAACAACCGCGCCAACAGATGGCAAGGCAACGAATGATGTAATAAAAATGCTGGCGGAATATTATAATGTTCCAAAGACCAGCATTAAACTTGTTCGTGGTGCCACATCACGTGACAAGGTTTTCGAACTTTAATAATTCAAAATCTGTTCTGTTAATTCTGTGACAGTATTAGCAGTATATAGATGATAATTATCTGTTTTTACAACGAAACCATTGTCTAGCATATGTTTGACCAGTTCGCCTAATGGTGCCCAGAAATTATTTGTATTCATAAAGAATAATGGTTTATCTGTTTCACCAATCTGTTGCATCGTCATAATATCTGACAATTCATTCAGTGTGCCAATGCCGCCCGGTAAAATAATGAACGCATCAGACATTTCAAACATAATTTGCTTGCGTTCATTAACACCGTCAACAATCTGAATATCTACACCATCGTGCGCAGGTTCTTGTAAAGCGATAACGTCATTTGTTGATACGCCTTTGACAATACCACCGTTTTCCAATGCACCATTTGCCACAGTTCCCATTAATCCGACATTGCCGCCACCAAAGACCATACGAATACCATTTTTAGCCAGCATTTGTCCGATTTCATATGCGTCACGTGCAAATTGTGGGTCTGTACCAAACTGATGGCCACAATATACTGCGATGGATTTTAATTTTTTTACCATTTCTTTTTCCTTTATTTTTGCAAATTATAGCATAAAATAATGCATCAATGAATGAAAAGTTTTTAGATTTTGCACAAAATTATTCCTCGTCACGTCTGGCTGTTGCGGTCAGTGGCGGTGTTGATTCTGTTTGTTTGTTGCATTGGGCGGCGCAGTGCGGATTAAATATAACGGCGCTGCATGTCAATCATGGTTTGCGTGATGCGGCAGATACAGAAACACAATACGTTATTGATTTGTGCAAAGATTTAAAAATCCCGTACCGCGTATTTTATTGGACAGACGACAAACCTACCACAGGATTAGAAGCCGCAGCCCGCGATGCACGTTATAAATTTATGACAGATTGGTGCTTGCAAAATAATATAGATGCGTTAATGGTTGCGCATCAGGCAGATGATCAAATTGAAACATTTCTAATGAATTTGTCGCGGGGCAGTGGGGTATCTGGTTTATCTGCAATGCAACCAGAATCATATCGCGATGGGGTTAAGATTGTGCGCCCATTACTGGGTGTTTTTCGCAGTGAATTGATAAAATACTGTGACGATAATGGTGTGCGGTATTTTGCTGATGAAATGAATGAAGATGAACGTTATACACGCGTAAAAATTCGAAAAAATCGCCATTTGTTATCAGAAAAGCTGGGAATCAGCGATGCCAGAATTTTGTTAGCTATTGAAAATTTATCGCGTGCGCGTGATGCATTGGACAGTAATATTGACACATTAGTACATTCTGTCTTATATGATAATTATGCATTATTTTCTGATTCTTTTCTATTTGACCTGCCACCGGATATTGGTTTAAAGTTTATTGGTGTGTTAATTCAGACGATTGGGGGGGACAATTATCAGCCACGCTTGAATTCGTTGGTATTTGCACTAAATAAACTAAAGTCAGATTGTAAATTTACTTTGGGGCATTGTACGCTGCGACGTTTCAAGAATCAGATTCTGATTGTTCCCGAAGGCGCAAAAACAAGTATCAGGAAGAAAAATGAAAAAATTAAAAGACTTAAAAAAATCAAATCAAATCAATAATCCAAAGAAACGTGATCGTGCATCGATGTACTTGGCAATGTTTTTTGTATTGTTGATTGCTGTTGGTGCGCGTATGTTTATGTTGGACAATATGTCTGCAAATACCAATGGGGCAATAACTGTATCACGTCCTGTTGAATTATCTTTTTCAGATGTTATCAGACGCGCAAATGATATAAAAACAATGGAAATTCGTGGCGACCATGCCAGTGGTGTTTTAGCAGATGGCACAAAATATAACGCAACGATTACGTATGACCCAGAAATGTTGGCAAAATTGGCAGAGTCTGGGACTGCGATAACAATTGATACATCTAAATCATTTTTTGAAAGCATTGCGTCATTTGCACCACTGTTGTTGACATTGTTGTTTATATTTTGGATTTTGCGTGGATTTCGTCGCGGTGGACCGGCTGGACTTAGTCACAGCTTGGTTGGCCAAAATCCAACAAAAATCGCCACAGGCAAACCAAAAACAACATTCAAAGATGTTGCAGGCATCGATTCTGAAAAGCAAGAACTGGCAGAAATTGTCGATTTCTTGAAAAACAAAGATAAATATAAAAATTTGGGGGCTCGTGTTCCACGTGGTGTGTTGCTGTCTGGTCAACCTGGTACTGGTAAAACATTATTGGCACGTGCCATCGCAGGCGAAGCAAATGTTCCATTTTTTGCGGCATCTGGGTCTGATTTTTCTGGTATTATTGTCGGTCTTGGTGTGGCAAAAATAAAAGAAATATTTGAAATGGCAAAACGTAATGCGCCATGTATCTTGTTTATTGATGAAATTGATGCGATTGGTCAGAAACGTTCGACACATTCGTATAATGACCAAGACAGGGAACAGACATTAAATCAGTTGCTGATTGAAATGGATGGTTTTGCAAACGATACTGGTATTATTGTAATTGGTGCAACAAACCGCGCGGATATGTTAGATAACGCGTTATTGCGCCCAGGTCGTTTTGACCGCCAGGTTTATATTGAATTACCAGATATGGCAGGCCGTCGTGAAATCTTGGATTTATATGCGAAAAAGGTAAAGGTTGGCAGTGATGTAAATCTGCAAGATATTGCACGTGGAACAACTGGATTTTCTGGTGCGGACTTGGAAAATCTGTTAAACGAAGCGGCGCTGCATGCTGTGCGTAATGGCCGTAATGAAATTACCCCAGATGATGTCGAAGAAGCGCGTGATAAAATCATTATGGGACCACGTAAAATTCGCAAGATGCGTCCAGAAGATATTAAATTGACTGCATATCACGAAGCAGGACACGCATTTGTAAGTTTGATGTATGCAGATATCACAGATCCAATTCACAAGGCAACAATTATTCCGCGTGGTCGCGCACTGGGTATGGTTCAACATTTGCCAATTGATGACAAGGTTTCGATGACATTGGACGAAGTTCGTGCGAATTTGGCAATTTATTTGGCAGGGCGCAGTGCCGAAGAAGTCTTCTTTGGTGCGAATAAAATTACCACTGGTGCAGAAAGCGATATCGCAGCTGCAACCAGAATGGCACGCTATTCAATCACAACAGCAGGCTTGTCAAAGCGTGTTGGGTTGGCCGCAATTAATCAAGTTGGTACATTTGGCGTTCGTGGTGCGCTGGAAAACGCATCGGAAAAGACTGCTGAACTGGTTGATAATGAAATCAAGGCTTGGTTGGATGTTGCGCACAGTGATGCAACCAAACATATTGTTAAAAATAAAAAGACCGTTGAAAAACTGGCGAACGCATTGTTGGAACACGAAACATTGACTGGCGATGAAATACGCGAAATTGTGTTTGGTAAAAAGAAATCCATCAAGGCACCAACAAGAAAAACAACGGTTCGTAAAAATGCAACAAAAGCTAAGAAATAATAAGTTTGAATTAATTCAAATGCAACCCCATAATACCCAATCTGTGGTTGTGCGTTCTGGTACAGATTGCGTTATTTTTGACCCATGGGGAACGGCAGATGATTGGGTTACAGTGCTGGACGAGCGTGGATTAAAATTGCGGGCAATTTATGTGACACATGGACATCCAGATCATATATCTGCGGCGCCAAAATTGGCACAAAAATATAATGTGCCTTGGTATTTGCATAATGCTGATTTCAGATTGGTTGGCTGGGGAAATGATTTGTTGGCTTACTTTGGATTGCCATCAATTACAATTAATGATATACGCCCAACATCGTTGGGTTTAACAGATACAGAAATTTTACCAAATTTGCATATGCAAATTATTGAAACACCTGGTCATACACCAGGTGGTGTGGTATATTATTTCCCAAACGAAAATGTTATCATTATTGGTGATACATTGTTCCAAGATAGTATTGGTCGGTATGATTTGCCAGGTGGCGATAAAAATATGCTGTTTCAGTCAATTTCTAAATTGCACAGTATGCAATTACCAGATAAGACCGAGGTTGTTCATGGTCATGGTATGGCAACAACGATTGATTGGCTGCATAAAAACAATCCTTATTTTCATAAATAAAATCGCCCCATATTGGGGCGGTTTTTGTTTATCACCTTTGTTTCAAGAAATTGTCCACAGGTACCACAGCTGCCGGTGTTGGGCCATGCTGACCGTTATAGTGGCTGGTTGAATTTTTATTGTATGGCAATCTGTTTCCAGATGCCTTTTCATAGTAAATTTGACCGATACGCATATACGGATATACAACAGTTGGATACATTGTTCTAATTTCTAATGTCCATTGTCCACAGAATCCATCATCGCCACGACCAGCAGTATGATGATTTAATATAAAATTGCGCCCGATGCTGGATTTTCCGTCAATATACGGGAACAAATTACGTGTTTCTGTATATTCAATTGTCGATCCCAAATATCCGATATATGGCGATAATATTAAACCTGTTTCTGGTATTTTTATATCGATTGTTTCGTGATGTGCCGGATTAGTTGGGTCAATTAAGAACTTTGGATTTATAATATCAAATTCGTGACGTTCCAACTGAAACATTCTATATGCTAATGCATTTGTGAACCAGTCGCGCAAAGAATGCGCATCTGCACTGCCTTTGTATTCAATTGCAGGCTTCATACCATTTGGAATTGTGTGTTTATAAATACGCAGCGTGTCTGCCAGATGTAAATCATAACTGTTACTGCCCAGACAGCGAAAATCAAACGGTTCGATAATAATATCCGGTTTCCCTTTTTTGTTTTCAGTCATTTTTCTGTAAATTTCAGGACCTGTCAGTTGCATAATAGTCACCTTTATAATTTTAGAATTATTTTTAGCACAAAAATGCGGTTGTGCAAGATTTTTGTTCACTTTTGAAATGTGTGTGCTATGGTTATCGTATGACAGACAAAACATATTCGGGCTTCGTGGCGATAATTGGCCCAACAAACGCCGGTAAAAGCACATTATTAAACCAAATAATGGGACAAAAGGTTTCCATCGTTTCGCACAAGGTTCAAACTACGCGAACCCGTTTGCGTGCAGTAAAAATGGTGGGCGATAAACAGCTGATATTCGTTGATACACCGGGGGTTTTCAAACCTTCTCGTCGATTGGATCGGGCGATGGTTGCAGCAGCAATGGATGCGGTTAGTGACGCTGATGCAGTGTTGCTGTTGGTTGATGTGACCAAGGGTATCACAGAAACAATACGCGCATTGGCAGAAAAGATAAAAGACCGCCCAAATATCTTTGTTGCATTGAACAAGGTTGATGCGATTGCAAAACTGGAACTGTTGCCAATGGTGGCTGAAATTTCACAAATGGCACCATGGCGTGAAATATTTATGGTATCTGCGTTAAAAAATGATGGTATTGAAAAAATGCTTAAATCATTGGCAGATGTTATGCCACAATCGCCTTATTTGTTTGATACAGTTGATGCGCCAGATGTCCCAGACGAATTATATCTGGCGGAATTAACACGCGAAAAGGTTTATAAATATATCCACCAAGAATTGCCATATCATATCAATGTTGTAACAGAACGTGTTGATGTTGATGACGAAGGTGTCTTGGATATATATCAAAAAATTGCCGTACGAAATGATGGTCATAAAAAGATTGTTGTCGGTCGTGGTGGGGCACAGTTAAAACAAATTGGCACAGCCGCCCGTCATGATATACAAGATCAGTGGGGGGTAAATGCGCGCCTGCACCTGTTTGTGCGTGTTGAACCAGATTGGGAAGAAAAAGCAGAAAACTATACAGACCAGGGTTTGGATTTTGGTAAGTAATAATAAAAGGAGTAATAAATGGACTTTAAAGAAGAGGATATAAAAAAGAGTCGTGAACTATCAGAGGGATATGGTCTGTGTGCGATGATATGTGTTTTGGTGACAGCTATTGCGGTTTCGATGGTGGCAGTGCCGATATACACAAAACAGAAACGTAAAGCCTGTGGCACAGTTGTTGAAAAATCAAAAGATACTTTGTTTGTGCGAAATTTAAAAGATACAACAAGATATTATACGTTGACCCGTCAAGATCAGTTGGAATGTATTCCCCAGTATTTTGATTATATTGCATCTGATGATGTGTTGAAGTTCTATGTACAACCATGTGATGGAACTAAAATTGACAATATTACAGAGATTAATTCCAAAGATGTTGCAAAATTTGTCAGATTAAAACGTGAACAACAAAGGAACGACAGTATTCGTAGCCGTATGTTGCAAAATCAAAAGGTAAAATAACAGTATGACATTGAATGAAAAGTTTAATCTAAGGCAAAAAAGAAATATGGAACAGCATCAGTTTGAACGAAATGTGGAACTGGGATGTATGTGTGCATTTATCGTGTTGTTTTTAGCGGGAATGCCTGTATCTTATAAAATATGCAACCCAACCAGAAAATGTGTTGTAACATATGTTGATGATTTAAACAAAGTAATCGGCGTTCGAAATATCAGAAAATCATCTGATTTTTACACAGTTTATTATGGTTATAACAACAATGTGTCACAATATATTAAACGTGGCGATACGCTAAAATGTGTCGGAATTCGAGATGCAAAAAAATACTATTTCGGTACAGATGTTATAAAAGTAAACGGTACCAAGACGAAAAAGTATTTTGAACAACAAAAACAAAAGACAAGATAATAAAAAGGATATAAAATGGAATTAGGAGATCTATCAGAAGCATATGTTCCAGAATCTATGAAAACAGACCAAGAACAAATTGATTACAACAAGTTAAAGCGTCAGGTAATGAAACATGATGCCCAAATGGCCAAAATAATGTTCTGTATAGTCATGACGGGCATTGGGGGACTGACATTAGCTGTTTTACATCCAGAATTTAACAAATCAAATGGTGTGGTTGTATGGCGTGATTCCAGTACAGTATATGTACAAGATTTAAAAGATACTGCCGACTATTATGCTTTTGCACAGGATAAAAAAATGTTGGTCGATTCTAAACGTGCATTTCCACTGATTGAACGTGGCGATACTTTAAAGTATGTTCGTCCAACTACTGCACCTGCATCATTCAGTCATGTACGAAATGTAAATTCCAAAACTATGGCAGATTTCGCCAAAGAACGCCAAAGAATTTTGGATGCGGCCAAATCCACTAATGTACTAAACCAAAAGACAAAGTAAGCTAAGATTTAGTAAATTATTGTTTTTATATGTATGATATAACAAAGGATAAAAAATGGTTTTTTATAAAAAAGTATTGCTAACTTTATCTGGGGCTGGATTAATTTCTTCTTGTGCACCAGTGTCTAATATTACAAAACCGGTTACAGCACGTGTTGTCAATATAACAAAATATTACTATCTGGATCAAGATGGTGATGGTGCTGTTGATAATTGTTTGTATATCAATGGCGGCAAACAGGATAATAATCAGTGCTATTTTCATGATTATATTCAGATTGGCGATACATTAAAGTTTCGTGCAGCAAACAAGCGCTTGGTTAATTTAAGTGCAGATGCAGCCACACGAAACGTATTATTAGATTCTGTGAATAATAAATCAGTCAAAGACTTGCAACGGATTTATAAAGAAAAACACATTTGTAAAATAAAATAAATAAGGAGTAAAAAATGGCAGAATTACAAGAAGGCGGCGATCCAAAAGAATTTATGGAATCTAACGCACAAAAATTAGAAGAATTGAAAAAGCAAAAAGATTCACAACGTTCAAACACACAGGTTCAAGAAGCCACATCAATTCCTGCTGTGTTCGGTGTCTTGTTATTTTTATTTGTTTGCTATTCTGTAATAGGTCCAGAAACCAAGCGTTCAAATGGTGTTGTTAAAAGTCGTGATGATAAGAATTTGCTTGTTCAAGACTTAAAGGATACGACACTGTATAATGTGTTTCAATATGATGATAAAATGGTGGTGGATGAAAAACGCGCATTTCCACATGTTGCACCTGGTGATACATTGACATATGTTTTGCCAGAAAACATGAATACGATATCATTTTCTGCTGCACGCAAAGTCAACGGTCAACCTATGGCAAAATTTGCTAAAAAACGCCAACAAATTGCAGAGTCTGTCAAAATCCGCAATGGTTTGAATCAGAAAATGCAATAAGATGCAAGAATTAATGATTTTTAACTTTGTGTTATAATTTAATGTGTAATACAATCCAAAAGGATGAGAATTGAAAGTGGATAAGCGTATTTTCCCATATGTGCTTGCGGTAGGGACTTTATTATCACTAACGTGTAAAAAACATAGAGATACTGTTTCGCAGCAGGCGGTTGTTACGGGCATAAGGCACGCTATTGTATATTTGGATACGAATAATGACGGAAAAAGCGATAAAACTGCTTGTTTAGTTGAAGGTGATAGTGATATTGACATTATTAGAAATAATATAAAAGCTGGGGATACACTAAAGTTTCGCATAGATAAAGAAGATTTAGACAAACAACATAGGGTTATTCTTTTAAATCGGCTTGATTCTGTGAATAATATGTCGCGTGACAGCTTTCTTGCTTCTTGTAATGCAAAAGAATTACAACGAAAATCAACAAAATCACTTGATGATCCGATGGTGTTAGATTATATTTTAATTGGCGATACAATAGAGGTCTTTTGGCGAAAACAGGAAATGAACAATGAGCAGCAAGTAAACAATATAAATTATCAAAATAACCAGGTAGTTACACAAGTACGCAGATTACAGAATCAGAAAATAAAATGATAAACAATGCTTGACAATAATATATTTTGTATTATATTGTGATGTGTAGTACAAAACAAAAGGATAAAAAATGCAATTCTATAAAAAAGTTTTATTAACATTATCTAGTGCTGGTGTTATGGCATCTTGTGTGCCATTATCACTAATGACGCAGCCTGCACAGGGAAAAGTCGTTGAAAAAGATGATTATAATGTATATTTAGATTTAAATAACGATGGTTTGGCTGATGCATGTATGTATATCAGTGGTTCAACAGCAAAGAATAATCAATGTTTTTTTAGAGATTATATCGAGTTAGGCGATACATTAAAATATCGCACCACAACAAACGAACCTGTTATTTTAGATGCCGATTTGTACAGAAATGCTATCTTGGATTCTGTCAACAATCGATCTGTCGAAGATTTAAGACGCATTTATGATATCAACGCTATACGTAATGTAATCGGCCAAGACAAAACCAGATAAAGGAATATGTTAACAACATCGGATTTTGATTTTGAATTACCAAATGATTTAATTGCATCGCATCCATTGCCAGAACGCGATGCGTCACGTATGTTGGTTGTTCAAGGTACTGAAATATCCGATGCACATATTCGTGACTTTTTGAATTTTTTGCAGCCGGGTGACGTCGTGGTGTTTAATAACTCACGCGTTATACCGGCACGTTTTATTGCTGATGGTAAATACGAAATAACATTACATACATCAACCACAGACGGTTGTTGGTGGGGGTTGTGTAAGCGGTTTAATAAAATATCTGTTGGGACAGTTTTATCACTGGAAGATGGCACACAAATAGAAATTGTTGATAGTGATGATGACAGTGGTCTAAAAATCAAGTTTTTATGTGATGATATGTTTGACGTTTTGGAACGTGTTGGCAAAATGCCGTTGCCACCGTATATGAAACGCAGTGAGCAATCAGACGATCGTGAACGCTATCAGACTGTGTATTCATCGCCTTTGGGTTCAATGGCGGCACCAACTGCGGGGTTACATTTTACTAATGAACTATTAGATGCAATTAAACAGTGTGGCGCGCAAATTGTTAATGTTACATTACATGTTGGGGCAGGTACATGGATGCCTGTTAAAACAGAAAATCTGTCAGAACATAAAATGCACAGTGAATGGTGCTGTATTACCCCAGAACAAGCGGAAATTATCAATAACGCAAAACGTGTAATCGCAGTTGGTACAACATCTATGCGTACATTGGAAAGTGCCGCACAAAACGCGCCAGATGGCGCGCGCGTTGCGCCAATTTGTGCCGAAACAACAATCTTTATAACACCTGGGTACAATTTTCGTGCAGTTGATGTTTTGCTGACAAACTTTCATTTGCCAAAATCAACATTATTTATGTTGGTGTCTGCATTTGCAGGTTTATCAGAAATGAAGAACGCATATAAACACGCAGTGGATGAAAAATACAGATTTTTCAGCTATGGCGATTGTTGTTTATTGTTTAAAAAGGAAAAAGGAGAAAAAAATGGCTGTACAGGTTGTTGCGCGAGCATTGCCAACAGTGATAAGAGCGGTTGCAAAACCAAAAGTGTTTAAGCGTTTTTTAGGTACCAAGGCCGGCAAACGTGCAATGTTAAAATCAGCAACAATGTTATTACGATCTAAAAATATACGAAATGGTATAGATAAATTTATATCGCGTAATAATTCACAAATGCAAGGCAATAAAAAATACGAAGAAGACAAAAAAGAATACCTGCGTTTGCAAAAACGTATTACACAGTTGGAAAAACAGTTACAAGATGCAAAACAAAATCAAGATCAATTAGAAACTCTGACATTCTCATTAGGGCGTTCTGTGATTGAAATGCAAAGATTGTTATCCGATATGCAACAACAGTATAATAATCAAATGCAGCAAATACAGATGTTAAACGTACAGAAAATACATTAGGAATAAGCACATGTCATTAAAATTTAATTTGATTGCAACAGATGGAAATGCGCGTCGCGGTTCTGTTGAAACTGCGCATGGTACATTTCAAACACCTGCATTTATGGCGGTTGGTACGGCAGCTACGGTCAAGGCACTGACAATGGAACAGGTTGCCGCGACTGGTACCCAGGTTATTTTGGGTAATACATATCATTTAATGATGCGCCCTGGTGGTGATTTGGTTGAAAAAATGGGCGGATTGCATAAATTTGGTGGTTGGCAAGGACCAATTCTGACGGATACCGGTGGTTTTCAGGTTATGAGTCTTTCAACCCTGACAAAAATGAGCGAAGAAGGTGTTCAATTTACATCACACTTTGACGGTGGTAAAAAGCATTTCTTGCGCCCCGAAGATTCTGTGCATATTCAGCACCAGTTGGATTCAAATATTACAATGGTGTTGGATGAATGTTTAAAGCTGCCTGCACCACGCGCACGCGTTGAAAAGAACGTAGAAATGGTGACTCGCTGGGCAAAACGCAGTAAAGATGCGTTTGTTGACAGACCGGGTTATGGTATTTTTGGTATTGTCCAGGGGGCAGATTTCCCGGATTTACGTGAAAAATCTGCGCGTGAATTGACTGCGATTGGGTTTGATGGATATGCAATTGGTGGATTGGCTGTTGGCGAACCCCAAGATGTTATGTTTGATATGATTGCAACAACAACACCATTATTGCCAGCAGATAAGCCACGATATCTGATGGGGGTTGGAACACCGTTGGATATATTGGGGGCGGTTGAACGTGGGGTTGATATGTTCGACTGTGTTATGCCAACACGCGCAGGTCGTACCGCCCAGGCGTTTACCAGACATGGCACAATGAATATGCGTAACGCACGTTTTCGCGAAGATAATGCGCCACTGGACGATAAATGTGGTTGTCCTGCATGTAAATTATCACGTGCATATATTCATCATTTAATAAAGTGTAATGAAATCCTGGGGGCTACATTATTAACCCAACATAATCTGTGGTTTTATCAAGATTTGATGCGTGATATCAGGAACGCTATCGAACAGGGTAATTTTGCACAATTCAAGGCAGAATTTATTAAAAATTATACAGGTGAATAACTATATGAACAAAAATAAACCCATTTTAACATTAAATATGGAAGATAAGATATATCTGGCAGTTGCCAAGAATTTTACAGATACATTGTCTTTTGTTTATACATTGGCATGTAATAAAAATGAAAAAACAAATAAATATGACTTGATTGCAACACCACAAATCCATACATTTCGTGACAAGGCATCTGCGCGTGTTTATCATGATACGATTGAACAGCTGGTAGAAACGAACGAAAATAACGTAAAGTATAAAATGATGTTTGATGCTAACAATGCTCAGATAGAAAACTTTATGTCACATCAAAAATAAATAAAAAATACACAAGGAAAAGGGGCAAAAATGTCGAAAGCAAAAAAACAAGTCGAAGTTATCGATATGGGCGGGGCAAAAACCGTCGCGAAAAAGAAATCTTTTGTAACAATAACAAAACGTACATTTGCGCTTATAACACTTGTGTGGTTTGTATTGTTAGTATGGTTCCCATTACATGTAAAAAATACTTATTCCCAGCCTATAAAGAAATCAATTGTTGTATCAATGTTCTTTGACTTGCAAAAGGGCATTGTTAAACAGTACGAAGCGTTGTTGGATTCTGTTGCCGGTGCGATTAACTTGGAAAAACCAATTTCGATTGCGATTGACAAGGTAAAGCTGGCTGAAAAGGGTGTGGACAAGGTAACAGATACAACTGCATCTGCCAAGGAAAAAACAGCTGCTGTGTCTGAAAAGACAAGTGGTGTAAAAAAACTGACTGGTCTGGCAAATAAATTTGGTGTAAAAACAGATAGTGTTGACAAAGCTGTTGCAACTGTTGATAAAAATGTCGATAAAGCAAACAAAGCGATTGCATCTGTCGATGATACGGCTGCAAAAATCAATAAACAGCTGGACAAGATTAAATCAGACCTGACACGTACGGCACAGACAGAAATTGATACGATGATGGATACAGCGATTAAAAATGCGCTGGATAAACAGTCTGGTGGATTGGGAACAACGTTCTTAACAAATTATGGTGTTGAACACGTGTATCCATGGCGACCATCCAGTTGGCCTGTTGCGACCAAGATTTATAATGATTTGTCTGCATCAGATGTAACAACAATCACAGTCATCACAAATACAGTCGATACATATTTTGGTTATGTTGCATGGGGCTTGGTAATTGCTGTATGGGCGATAGGTGTCTATTTGTGGTTACTTGTGTCTAAAAAAGTTAAATCAATGATAAAACCATTTAACGTATGTCCACGCTGTGGTCATACATATGCAGATAAACGTACTGCGCTGGGGTTATTAAAAGTATTTCAACCATGGACATGGTTTTAAAATAAAGGGAAAAAAATGGAACAAAAAGTAGATATTACAAACACTAGTCCAAAAATAGCCGCACTGTTTCTGATATTTATTGCGATGAATACTTGCGTGTCAATGGTACATCAAGAACTTGCATATCAAAAACAGAAAGAGCAGTTGGAACAGGCGAAAAAACAATATACATTGGATTCTTTACAGTATGTTCACGATACAACAGCATATAATAATATGCTTAGATTTCAAGAAGAGTATATTAAATCTGCTAAAAAACAACAATATACAGATTCTTTGTTGGGGGTGGCAGCAGGTGTATTAGGACGTGAATTTCAAATAAAAACCAAGCAAACCCAGGAAATATTTGAATATACCAAGCGTGCGCGCAACCAAAGATAGATTTTTAGAAAAAAGTACTTGCAATTGTAAAAAATATATGTCAATATATACCACGCAATGCGAGCGTAGCTCAGTTGGCTAGAGCGCAACCTTGCCAAGGTTGAGGTCGAGGGTTCGAGCCCCTTTGCTCGCACCAGAATTTGTAAGACCGTCCGCATGGACGGTTTTATCGTAAAAAACAAGGTGCATAAAAGCTATGAAATGTTTTTTGAAACGCTTTAATTAATATAGTGCGACCAACAGAAGATAAACTGCGGGCGCACTGTTATGCGTCCGTTTTTTAATTAAAAACACAAGGGAAACAAGAAAATGTCACAAAATACAACACCAATATCAACAAATGAACTGACGGCACGTCTGCAAAAGGCAGAAAATATCAAGGCGCGCGATGGCGTTGTATGGAAAGATAAATTTGATCGTACGCACACAATTGAAAACGCGCGTGAATTGCCAGACGATACACCTGTAAAATTGGCAGGTCGTGTAACTGCGCTGCGTTGGTTGGGTAAATTAATGTTCGGTCGTATTTATGATATTAATGGCGAAATTCAGTTTTCTATGTCACGTGAAGAGTTGGGCGAAGAAAATTACAAGTTTATGAAGGCAAATGTTGACCTGGGCGACTTTATCGGTATTACAGGTGTTCTGTATCATACAACAGCTGGCGAATTGACGGTTAAGGTATCTAATTATGAAATCTTGGCCAAGGCACTGCGCCCATTGCCAGAAAAATATCATGGCTTGACAGATATGGAAACCAGATATCGTCAGCGTTATTTGGATATTATATCTAATCCAGAAGCCAGAAATGCATTGTTGGGTCGTTTCAAGATGACACAATATTGGCGTGATTATATGAACAGAAATGGTTTCTTGGAAATTGAAACACCAATTATGCAAAATATCGCATCTGGTGCAGCTGCGCGTCCATTTACAACACACCACAATGCATTGGATGCAGATTTTCAATTGCGTATTTCCCCAGAATTGTTCTTGAAACAGGCAATCGGTGCAGGTTTTGACCGCGTCTATGAAGTTGCCAAGGATTTCCGTAACGAAGGTATGGATGCGATGCACCTGCAAGAATTTACAATGGTTGAATGGTATGCTGCATACTGGGATTATAATGATAATATCAAATTTACATGGGAACTGATTCAAGAATTATTGATGAAATGTCGTGGCACATTACAGATTGAATATCAGGGTACACCATTGGATTTCAGTAAATATGAAATGATTGATTATACAGCCAAGATGAATGAATTCTTTGGTTGCAATATCTTGGACTTTGATGATGTCGATGTTCTGCGTCAAAAGTTGGTTGATGAAGGAATGTTCCCTTATGCAGAATTGGAAGATTTAAAGTCAATTCCAACATTGGTTGACTATGTCTATAAGCGTAAAATCCGTGGCAATATTGTTAATCCAACATTCTTGTATAATTATCCTGCGTATATGGTACCGTTGGCACGTCGTAATGATACTGATGAACGCAGAATAGATATGTATCAACTGTTGGTATGTGGTGCAGAAATCTGCAAGGGGTATTCAGAACTTGTGAACCCAATTCAGCAATTGGCTGCATTTGAAGAACAGGCGAAAAATATCGCAGATGGTGACGAAGAAGCCTTTAATCCAGATAATGATTTTGTTCGTTCAATGGAACATGGATTTCCACCAATTTCTGGTGTGGGTATGGGGGTTGACAGATTGGCCAGCATCATTTTTGATCAACCAACGTTACGTGATATCGTGTTGTTCCCAATAATGAAATAATGACAGGAAAAATATGTTAAATACAATTACAGATACAGATGTTAATATACAGACACTTGATAACGATGCCAAGAATTTGGCAGCGATTGATCGTGCGTTGGAAAATGGGCGTATTGATGATACGTCTGCTGAATATCTGCGTGATTTGTATTCAGACAGTATGACGTGGTTGCGCGAAGTGTTTTATGTTTTGGGTAAAACATTTGGTGCGCCCAAGGCGCCTGTTATGAAATATGATTATGAATCAGACAGTGCGATTGATGAACCAATCAGAATTTCTGATATTAATCCGTTGGTGCCATATTTGGTAAATCATCGTTTGGATGCAGATCCAATGCGTAATCAGTTCTTTACCAGTTCAGCAGGACATAAAATTGATTTGTCTGTATCGTCAATTGTAACGGTTATCGTTGCCGCACAAAAGAAGATAGACAGGGCATTGGATAAAATCACAGGTAAATATTATTCTGATTATATTGATGATGTTGCAAATGCGGCGTATGATGTGTTGTCTGCGCATGACAGGACTGCATCTGCACGCGCAATTTCCGATAAAATTCGTGAAAAGTTTTCAGAAAAGTACATCAGTACAGGTGCCGAAACAGTACTGTCAATTATTGGGCGCGGACACGAGAAGATTGCAGTTGATTTAGTGCGCGCAATTGACAAGGTTATGCCACCTCATTTCAGATTAAAAGACGTATGGCGCGTTAAATGTTTGTTTGACTTGATACCCCAGGCACGTTTATTTATTGAACGTCTGCATGAAATAATGCCAGACAGAATATTATCTGTGCGTGATAATTTCTATAATATGCAAAATCCACGTAACTATCGCGATGCCAAGGTTATTATTAATATTGGTAAAGACAGTCACCATATTGTTCCAATGGAAATTATTTGTCAGGTTCGTACATTCTTTGAATTTGAACGTCAGACCCATGGTGCATATGAAATTGCACGTAAAAAGAAAAGTGCAAAGTCAGACAATATCGAAGCTAAATTGGCTGATTTTATGGAAGATGGCGTAAAGTCATATAATCGTATGATTTGTCAGTGCTTGGAAGATTTGTTCGAACGTGTTGGTTGGAATATTTTGTATTCCAGAAATAATAATATTTCTATATTCGAAGGATTTCCAAAAGAATGTACGTTGTATTATCCGCCAAAGGTTTTAGATAACATTTTGGAAAAATTGGACGATGCATTAGAAAATGAAGTGTTCCATGTTAAAAATGCACCTGTAAAGTTGTCAAAACACCAAGAAAGTCGCATTTTTCACTTTATGGCGCGCTTTATCTTGGTTGCAGCGATGCCTTATATGCAGCGCGATTGGAATGTCCCTGCAACCAGTCAGGCCGGAAAATTGTTTAATTTTGTTATGAACGAGGTTCAGCGATATTATAAAAAAGACTAAAAACATCCGCCATTTTGGCGGGTGTTTTTATTCCCCTTGCTTTAATTGTTAAAAAATGTAAAAATTATATCAGGTTCTTACCTGTCTTACAGAACCATAACAAGCATAACAAAGGATTACGATTATGCGTCAAGGAAAAGTAAAATGGTATAATGGTAAAAAGTGTTTTGGGTTCATTGCTCCTGATACACCAAACGCAGACGGTAACACAGATGATGTATTTGTTCATTCCAGTTCATTAAAGGCCGCTGGCATCAGATTTTTAAATGAAAACGACATTGTCGAATTCGAAGAAGAAGTTCGAAATGGCAAATTGTCTGCAACAACAATTGCTGTTGTTCAACGT
>JAZQUA010000020.1:0-2995 GCA_045631065.1 Candidatus Enterousia sp.
AGTAAAAAGTTACGCGATATAAATATGGCAGAATTTATTGATGTGGCATACTGCAACAAAGAAATTGATGCATCACATCCGGCGGCGGCACCTTTGCTGAACAGATATAAAATGCTGATGCGTTCAGCGCAAGCATGTTGTACAGACGGCATGGCATATGCATTAAAGCGTGCCGGTGCCAGCGAAGGTTTGATTTACAAGTTCCTGTCAGACGATGCGAATTTCTATGGATTTGGTTCCCGTTGCCTGATGATGACAGACCACGATTTGGATACAAAATATCCGAATACGGCAACATCGGTCGTTGCCGCGGACGTTCGCAACGGATGTCTGTGTCGTGGCCGTCAATGGTTTACAGCAATGTTGGCCCCATTCCAACAGGCATATGACGCACTGCCAGAATTTAAAGACGCACAGTTCAATTATACATATAAAGACGGCTTACAACGTACGGTTACCGTATCGGTAAACAATGACGTACAAAACGTCTTGAAACAATTGGAACAATGTCCATAGTCAAATAAAAACCGCCCAATCGGGCGGTGTTTTATTTTACCTCTAGCATTAATCCGCAATGATCAGTCGGCTTGGTCGCCAGACGCGGTTCAATATCTATTTCACAATTTTTTATCATTTTCGCGGCGGTCTTGTTGCACAGAAAATAATCCAGACGCAATCCCTGCTTGTTACCAACAGTATCACGACCACGATATCCATACCATGTATAATCTATTTTATCGGGATGCATGGTGCGCCACGCATCAACCCAGCCTGCATCTAACCATTCGTTCATTATGTCGCGTGCGGCAGGCGCAGAAATTGCAATACCTTCATAATTTTTAGGCTTCCAAATATCACGGTCTTCGATTGCAACATTGAAATCACCACCAATAATTACAGGTTCTGGCGAATCCAGATAACCGGCAATATAATTCGTAAAGGCGCGCATCCATTCCAATTTATATGGAAACTTGGGCGATTCAACCGTATCACCATTTGGCATATAAGTGTTAATCAAGCGTACACGACCATCAACCACACATTCCAAAAAGCGAGCATTTACATCCGCATAATTTGGCATTCCCATAACGGTATCTTCGATTGAAAACTTTGAAAACGTTGCAACGCCGTTCCATGATTTTTGACCAAAAACCTTGACGTTATAGCCAAACTCATCAAACAGCATGTGTGGAAAACTTGCGGTTTCTACCTTTAATTCCTGGACCAGGATGGTGTCGTATTCGCCACGACGCAAAATATCAATAAAACTTTCAATGTGGGCGCGAATAGAATTAATATTTAAGGTTAAAAATTTCATGTTTGCTTTCCTTTGATTCATGAGTATAATATCCACTGTCCAATATAAAAACAACAAGGAATTTTATAACATGAATATGTATCAATTACTGGAACGCACAGCGCAAACATATCCGGATAATTTATATCTGGTGCGCGAAGGCGTTACATATAAAGATTTTATTAATCTGGTCAAAGCACGCGCGGCATCATTGGATAAAGCGGGCGTAAAAAAAGGTGATGTGGTTGCAATTTTATCACATAACATTCCTGAATTTCCAACTACGATGTTTGCTATTTGGTATTTGGGTGGAACGGTATTGTTATTGGATACAAATTTGACACCATTTGAATATGACAATATGGCTGAAATAACAAATTGCAAATTAGTTTGTGCCGAAAAGTCTTTTGTTTATAAAACAGACAAGTTTAAATTCTATGACATCACAAAAAAAGATGGCAAAGTTAATCCAGATTTAAAACCGGCGGCGGTGGAATCTTTGGACATCGCAACAATGTCATTTACATCGGGTTCAACAGGCGTGCCCAAGGTTGTGCCTTTAACACACTTTAATATCGTAGAATGTGCAAATTCATTAGAATCAATGGCCGAATGGATTAAGCCTGCAGATATCTTGTACGGGTTCCTGCCGATGTATCACGTGTTTGGTTTTGCAGTCGAAGTATTGGCAACAATACATTATGGCGCGGGCGTTTTGTTGCAACCAACCGTTAACCCAAAAGAAATTATGGCCGACTTTAAGAAATACCGTCCCCAGGTTATCCCAGCGGTGCCTCGTTTGTGGGAAGTATTCAGAAACAAAATTTTGGATAATGTCAAGGCACAAAAGAAACTGTGGCTGGTGTCGTTTATTTTAAAACACGGCAAGACGTTGGAAAAAATTGGACTGGGCGTGTTGGTACGCAAGGTGCAAAAACCAATCCTGGATGTGTTTGGCGGACGTGCACGTCTGTTGATTGCGGGTGGCGCGGCAACTAAACCCGAAGTCGAAACGTTTTACGAACGTTTGGGACTGACGTTTATTCAGGGATACGGTTTAACAGAAACAGTTGGACCAATCTGTATATCCAAGCCAACAAAAAAACGCTTTCCGTTTGCGTTCGGTGGCCCAACAATGAATAACGAATGTGAAATTCGCGATAAGAACGAAGAAGGCGTGGGCGTTCTGTGGCTGCGCGGCCATCAGGTATTCGGAGGGTATCTGAATAACGAAGCCGCAAATGCAGAAATCTTTGATGAACGCGGTTTCTTTAACACTGGCGATATGGTATCGATGGATAAAAATGGCGAATTGCATTTTGCAGGTCGCAAAAAGCAGGTTATCGTTTTGGACAGTGGTAAAAACGTATATCCAGACGAACTGGAAGGTATGTTTATCACAATTCCGGGGGTTAAGAACGTTGCTGTCTTTGAACATCATGTTAAGGATAAAACCGTTACATATGGTGTATTCAGCGTTGAAGACGGAATGACGTTGGAAAAGTTGGGGGCGGAAATCGCCGCAGCAAATAAAAAGGTTGCCAGTTACAAGTGGGTAACACACTATGCAATGACGACCGAAGACCTGCCACTGACCAGTACACAAAAGGTTAAGCATCATATTGTTCGGCAGAATTTGATAGAAGGCAAATACCCGGACCGTCACGAATAAAAACAAGCGCCCCATTTGGGGCGTTT
>JAZQUA010000021.1:0-29065 GCA_045631065.1 Candidatus Enterousia sp.
ATCGAAGGCGTATCGATGTCACACATGGAAAAACTGGCAGAATCTGGCGATATATGTGGCGATTTGTTTGCAAATGCACAACAAATGGCATTTGATGTGACCGGCCGCATAATTATTACCCCAGAACTAATAAAATATGCAGGCATAAAAAACTGTGCATTATTTGTTGGTCGCGGCAACAGTTTTCAAATATGGAATCCAGACAACTTTCGTAAAACCTGTAAATCCCAACCAATAATTCAAAAGAAATAAACACCGCCCGATTGGGCGGTGTTTTTATTCTGTTTCTTGCAATTTTGCACGAATGTCAGACAACGCCTTGGCGCGTTCTTCAATTAATCCGTTCAAATTCGCCTTGGTTAAATCAGCCGCATACTTAATAGAATTCGCAAATGCCAGTGCATCACTGTTACCGTGCGTTTTAAACGCAAAACCACGCAAACCTAAGAAAGTTGCACCCGCATATGAACGTGGGTCAATTTTATGTTTTAAACGTTTAAATACATGTACCAAGAAAAACGCACCAATTATTGCCAATATAGATTTCTTAAAGTTTTCAACAATAACGCGCTTAATTAATTTTGCAGTACCTTCGACTGTTTTTAATACAATATTACCAGTAAACCCGTCTGTAACAACAACCTGAACACGACCAGCACTGATGTCATTTGCCTCTACAAAACCGATATATTCGTATGGCAGCTTATCTTTGTTTTCTGTCAGAATCTTGTTCAAGTGTATCAGTGTTTCGTTCCCCTTGGTTTCTTCGGAGCCAATATTCAAAACACCCAACTTTGGTTTTGGCATACGACCGACAACTTCGGCATAAACGCTGCCCAATACAGCAAAGTCAAACAAGATATTTTCATCACAGTGAACATTTGCACCCAAATCCAACACAACTACACGACTGTCACCGGCACCAGATGGCAACATTGTTGTAATTGCAGGACGCGCAATACCATCAATTGTCTTTAATGCCAATTTAGATAACGACATTAACATACCTGTATTGCCGGCACTGATAACAGCGGCAGAATTACCTTCGCGGACATCCTTGATTGCCATATACATTGATGTATCTTGGGCATGACGCAATACATCCATAACCTTGTCTGTTCCCTTGATAACATTTGGCGCATGAATCAAATCAATATTACGCGCAACGCGTGGATATTTTGCCAACAACTTGCGCAATATTTTTTCATCACCAAACACGCGGAAATGAACACTATTTTCACCGTTTTGATACAAAAACTGGTTTATACCGCCCAAGACGGCATTTGGCCCCTTGTCACCACCCATTGCATCAATTGCGATTATCTTCTTTTCTTCTGACATAACACATAAAAAAAGCAGAAAAGGCCACCGCGGTGCCCTGCATTCTGCCTTTTATCCCCCAATGTTTTGGTTCATTAAATTATTTTGCACCACATGCAGGACAAACATGATGTGGACGTTTCTTTTCACCACATGTTTTGCATACACCACATGGCATTACAGACAATGCGTCATGTGAACGGCGTTGTGCACTGCGTGCTTTACTTGTTTTACTTTTTGGCGTTGCCATTTTTTATCCTTTTTATTTTTTATAACTGTTCTATTGTATTCAAATTCTGTCAATTTGCAAGCAAAAGTTTAATCTGACAATACTTGGGCGCAAAACATACCATGATTGTGCATTAAACCAATAACCGCACTGTGGTCGTCCAATCCCAAATAAAACTGATATCCGTCAGATTCCAGTTCTTTTATCTTGGCCAATTTAAATTCTGCAGTTGTGCCGTTATAGTCATGTGGCTTGCAGAAAACCAGCTTTTTAATATTTGGCAATAAATTTTGAATATGATTTTCAACCTTTATTTGCCCCATTGCCCAGCGACCTGTGATAAAAACAATCGTAAAGTTCTGGCCCAATACATTCAATATGTCAATCATATTGTCATTTGGCGCACCAAAACGATCATAGTTCGTAGTTGCAAACTTTTGGCAAACAACACCGTCAATATCACAATAAATCGCAGGTATTTTTTCCATATTTTTACCACTGTCTTAGATGCGTACGCCCAGTGTGGTGCATTCACCATACTGGGCGTAACCGCAGTAATTGTTGGTTTTAGATATCCAACAACTGTTGTTGACCATTACCTTCGCGTGCCAAGCGTTCTGCCTTTTCTTCTTCTTTGGCAATTTCGCGTACACGACGAACATATGCACCTGTTCCAATTGGAATCAAACGACCAACAATCAAGTTTTCGTTGATACCAACCAATTTATCTGTTGAACCGCTGATAGCTGCGTCAACCAATACTTTGGTTGTCTGTTGGAACGATGCGTTTGAAATAAATGAACGTGATGTCAATGATGCACGTGTCAAACCAACCAAGACTTGTGATGCTTCGGCCAGTTTACCGTTGTCACGTGCAACACGTGCGTTTTCTTCTTCGAAATCAACGCGGTCGACAACCTGACCCATCAAGAATCCTGTGTCACCTGGATTTGTGATTTCAACACGACGTGTCATTTCACGTATCAGAATTTCAATGTGTTTATCGTTAATTACCACGCCTTGCAGACGGTAAACTTGCTGAATCTGTTCAACCATAAAGGTTGCCAAGGCTTTCTGACCCAAGATACGCAAAATATCTTGTGGAACAGGGTCACCGTCAACCAACTTTTCAGCTTTTTTCACAACATCGCCGCTGCGTACCAACAGGTTTGTACCTTTTGGAACCGCATATTCAACAGGTGCTGTGCCGTCTGTTGGTTCAATACGAATAACAATCTTGTTCTTGGCATCTTCCAGTTCAATTGTACCGTCAATTTCTGCCAGCAATGCTGGGTTTGTTGGACGACGTACTTCCAGCAATTCATTAACACGTGGCAAACCACCTGTAATGTCGCCTGTACGTTTTGTTTGAACAGGAATACGCGCCAAAACATCACCTGCAACAACCTTGTCACCATTAGCAACATTCAATACGGAATAGATTGGCAACAAATATTCCGCAATCTTCTTGCCACCCAAGGAAATTACATTTCCTTTTTCGTCAACCAATGTAACAGCAGGTTTTAATGCTTTCTTGGTATTTGTCTTCCAGTTGATAACCTTGCGCGATACAATACCTGTCATGGAATCAACTTCTTCTTGGTACGAAACGTTTTCAACCAAGTCGTTAAAGTTCACAATACCGTCTTTTTCAGCGATAATTGTATTTGAGTATGGATCCCATTCTGCAACCTTGGCGCCTTTTTCAACACTGTCGCCATCGTTAACAATCAACATAGATGCATATGGCAAGTTACTGCTGAACAGTTCTTTACCTTCGGCATCAACGACAGCCAATTTACCGTTGCGAGATAATACCACAACACGACCTGCGCTGTTCTTAATTGTGTTAACACCAGACAGTTTAATTGTACCTGATACAGGAACTTCGATAAAGTGACTTTCTGCACCACCGGCAGCAATACCACCAATGTGGAAAGTACGCAATGTCAACTGTGTACCAGGTTCACCAATTGATTGTCCTGCAACAACACCAACTGCTTCGCCGACGTGTACCAATGCATTTCTGGACAAGTCCATACCATAACATTTTGCACACAAACCGTCAGAACAGCATGTCAGCACACTGCGAACATCAACAGATGGCAGACCTGATTCATTAATTTGTTTTGCCGCAGCCTTGGTAATCAATTCGCCTGCTGGGACAATAACTTCTTTGGTAATTGGATGAATAACATCATGTGCCGCAGTACGTCCCAAAACAACATCACCCAGCGCAACAGACAATGTGGAACCCTGATATACAGGTTTTGCAGTAATAAAGTCTGTTGTACCACAATCATGTTCTGTGATAACTGTATTTTGTGCCAATTCAACCAAACGACGTGTCAAGTAACCAGCGTCAGCAGTCTTCAACGCAGTATCCGACATACCTTTACGTGCACCGTGGGTAGATGTAAAGTATTCAGACATGGTCAGACCTTCTTTAAAGTTCGAGATAATTGGAACTTCGATAATAGAACCGTCTGGCTTCTGCATCATACCACGCATACCTGCCAACTGCTGAATCTGACGTTTGGAACCACGCGCACCTGATAACGCCATCATGTATACAGAGTTCCATTGGTCACCTGTTGATTTACCCAACGCAGCATACGCCATATCACCCAGTTTGTCGGTTGTTTTCTGCCACAAGTCAATCAATTTGTTATAGCGTTCACCACCTGATAACAAACCGTTTTGATATTGTTCTTCAATTTCAGCGGCCGCTTGTTCTGATTCCGCAATCATCGCTTTCTTTTCTTCTGGAATAACGATATCGTCAAATCCGATTGAAATACCACTGCGTGCAGCCTGTTCAAATCCAGTATTCTTCAACGCGTCTGCCAACATAATCATCGCTTTGTCGCCACAACGTTCGTATGTTGTTGCCAACAACGCTTTGATTTCTTTTACTGGCATAACTTTATTTACCAAATCAAATGGCATATTGTCGCAATCTGGTAACAATTCACCCAAAATCATACGACCCGCTGTTGTTTTATATGTTTTACCCTTGATACGTGCAACGATTGGTGTATGTAATGTAATTGTCTTGTTTTCCAGCGCCAATTGTACTTCGTCCATTGTCGCAAAACGTGGCGATTTGTCGGTATGTTCACCATTAATCAAAGAGATATAATACACACCCAATACCATGTCTTGTGATGGAACAATCATTGGTTCACCATTTGCAGGTGACAAAACGTTATTTGATGACAACATCAGTGTACGCGCTTCTAATTGTGCTTCCAATGAAATTGGAACGTGAACAGACATCTGGTCACCGTCAAAGTCCGCGTTAAAGCCCTTACATACCAATGGATGCAAACGGATTGCCTTGCCTTCAATCAATACTGGTTCAAATGCCAACAATGACAAACGGTGCAAAGATGGCGCACGGTTCAACAATACAGGATGTTCGTGGATAACCTTTGCCAAGATTTCCCATACAACATCTTCACCGTTTTCAACCATTTTGCGGGCTGTTTTCAATGTATTTGCATAGTCACCAGCCATCAAACGTGCATAAACAAATGGTTTAAACAATTCCAGCGCCATTGTCTTTGGCAAACCAACCTGATGCAATTTCAATGTTGGGCCAGACACAATAACCGAACGACCAGAATAGTCAACACGTTTACCCAACATATTCATACGGAAACGGCCAGATTTACCGCGCAATGAATCAGACAATGATTTCAATGGGCGACGGTTCTGAGATACCATTGGACGTGCCTTGTGGCCATTGTCAAACAATGAATCAACCGCTTCTTGTAACATACGTTTTTCATTACGTACGATAATATCAGGTGCGTGCATTTCCATAAAACGTTTCAAACGATTGTTACGGATAATTACACGACGATACAAATCATTCAAGTCAGATGCAGCAACGTGCCCTGCATCCAATGTAACCAATGGACGCATATCTGGTGGGATTACTGGGATAATATCCGGCAGCATCCATGCAGGTTCTGTTTTAGAATCCAAGAATGATTCAACCAATTTTAATTGTTTAATAATGCCTTTGCGTTTTGCTTCGGATTTTGTATCCGCCAATTCTGCACGCAGACGTGTGCGTTCATCGCCCATATCCAAGTTTGCGATGATGTTACGAACACCTTCGGCACCGATACCAACGCGGAATGCATCTGCACCGAATTCTTCAACTGCAGCCTGATATTCATCTTCGCTGATAACATCATATTGTTTTAAATTTGTTAAACCTGGTTCGATAACAATATACGCATCATAAGAGATAACCTGTTCCAACTTTTTCTGTGGCAAGTTATTCAACAATGTCGCAATTTTACCCTCGCGCAGGAACCAAGTGTGTGCAATTGGCATTGCCAATTTGATGTGTCCCATACGTTCACGGCGTACAGATGCAGAACCAACTTCTACGCCACAACGTTCACAAACAACACCGCGGAACTTAATTCTTTTATATTTTCCGCATGCACATTCATAATCTTTTACAGGTCCAAAAATCTGTTGGCAGAACAGACCTTCGGCTTCTGGTTTCATGGAATGATAGTTAATGGTTTCAGGTTTTTTAACCTCACCATGTGACCAGGACAGAATTTCTTCTGGGGATGCAATTGTAATGCGCAAGGCATCAAATTGTTCCTTGGTTTCTATTTGTCCAAATATCTTTTGCAACATATTGCTCATTATATTTCGCTCCTTTCAGTCGCTTAAGAGTTTGTTAGTGGTTAGTCGTTTTAGTTAGTTGCCAGTCCCGAACCCAATTAATGGGTTCGGGGACCAACCACTAATCAATTTTCTTTGGTGTCATCGCCAGACCCAGACCGCGTAATTCGCGAACCAGTACGTTAAACGCTTCTGGCGTGCCTGTCTTGATATCGTTGCTGCCAGAAACGATAGATTCATACATCTTGTTTCGGCCAACAATATCGTCAGACTTTACTGTTAACATTTCACGCAGCAAGTGTGCGGCACCGTGTGCTTCCAATGCCCAAACTTCCATTTCACCCAAACGCTGGCCACCCATGTGGGCTTTACCAGACAATGGCTGTTGTGTAACCAATGAATAGTTACCAATTGAACGGGCGTGAATCTTTTCATCAACAAAGTGATGCAGTTTCAACATGTACATAACACCAACTGTTACAGGACGTGCAAACTTTTCACCTGTCATACCGTCGTACAAGTCAAATTGACCTGTTTCTGGCAGACCAGCCAATTTCAACATATCACGAATATCTTCGGATGTCGCACCGTCAAATGTTGGTGTTGCCATTGGAACACCTTCGCGTAACAAGGCAGCGTGTGCACGAACATCAGTATCTGTCATTTTTTCCAGTTTTTCTGATACTTCCTTGCCATAAACCTTGCCCATGATATTACGCAAATCATCTGTAACAGCACGTTTTGCCTTAACTTCGTCCAAAACAGCACCAATCTGTGCACCCAATGTGCGTGCAGCCATACCAAGGTGAGTTTCCAAAATCTGACCTATGTTCATACGTGATGGTACGCCCAATGGGTTCAGAACGATATCAACTGGGGTACCGTCTGCCAAGTGTGGCATATCTTCAACAGGAACAACCTTGGATACAATACCCTTGTTTCCATGACGTCCAGCCATTTTATCACCAGGCTGCAATTTCATTTTGTGTGCGATGTAAACTTTTACTTCTTTTAATACACCAGCATTCAAAGAATTGCTTTCTGTTGCCTTGGATATTTCAGCATCTGCTTTTTCGTTCAACAGTTTCAATTTCAAAACATGTTGTTCGCGCAGTTCGTCAATCTTGGCCTGTGCTTCTTTGTTTTTGATGACCATTTTCTTGACATCAGATGATTTGATGCCTTCGAATACTTCGCCTGTCAATTTCTTGCCGATGAACGGTTTTACACTGCCAGTACCAGATTCGATAACCATGTTTTCTGCAATCTGGAATACTTGATCTGCAAAGCCTTTTTCAATAATAGCGATTTCTTCTTCGCGGTCTTTGTTAATCTTTTCGATTTTTTGCAGTTCAATCATCTGGGTGCGTTCGTCTTTTTTAACACCATGACGTGTTAATACGTTAACACCGATAACTGTACCTTCTTCGTTTGGACCAACGCGCAAAGATGTATCTTTTACGTTCAATGCTTTTTCACCAAAGATATTACGCAACAATGCTTCTTCTGGTGTCAGCAATGTTTCTGATTTTGGTGTTACACGACCAACCAAGATATCACCTTGTTTTACACGTGCACCAACGTAAATAATACCAGATTCGTCCAAGTTCTTTAATGCTTCTTCGCCAACATTTGGAATATCGCGTGTCAAACTTTCAGGTCCCAATTGTGTATCACGTACTTTGAATTCTTTTTCAACAATCTTGATAGATGTGAATACGTCATCACGTGAAATCTTTTCAGAAATAACAATAGAGTCTTCATAGTTATAACCGCGCCATGGCATAAATGCAACCAATACGTTGCGACCCAATGCCAAGTCACCATAATTCATAGAAGAACCGTCAGCAATAATGTCGCCCGCAGATATACGGTCGCCAACCTTGACCAATGGTTTCTGGTGAATAATAGTTTCGCTGTTGGAACGTTCGAATTTTTCCAAGTTGTAAATATCAACACCTGTCACAACATTGCGGCTGTTCATACATTTAACCACGATACGATTTGCATCAACAGATTCAACAATACCACTGTGTTTTGCAACCTTACCTGTGCGTGAATCACGTGCAACTTCGCGTTCGATACCTGTACCGACCAATGGTGCCTGAACACGCAATAATGGAACACCCTGACGTTGCATGTTAGATCCCATCAATGCACGGTTCGCGTCGTCGTTTTCAACAAATGGAATCAAACCTGTTGCAATAGATACTACCTGACGTGGTTCAACGTCGATTAAGTCGATTTCATCCTTGGCAACCATTGTAAATTCACCGTCAACACGTGCAGTTACTGTGTCTTCGGCCAAGATACCTTCTTTGGTTGTTGGGGTGTTACCCTGTGCAATTTTATGACCTAATTCTTCATCAGCTGTCAAATATACCATTTTGTCTGTAACACGACCATTTTCAACGACATAATATGGTGTTTCAATAAACCCATATGGATTTACGCGTGCATAAGATGACAAGTGGTTAATCAGACCAATATTCGCACCTTCTGGGGTGTGAATTGGACACAAACGACCATAGTGTGTTGGATGAACGTCACGAACGTCAATACCTGCACGTTCACGGTTCAATCCACCAGGACCCAACGCAGAAATCAGACGTTTATGTTCCAGTTCTGACAATGGATTATACGCATCCATAAACTGAGACAGCTGTGATGTACCCAAGAATTCAGATACCAACGACATCAATGGTTTTACATTGATAACGTCTTGTGGTTGCATATTTGCAATGTTTGGAGATGATAAACTTTCACGGACCAAGCGTTCAATACGAACCATACCTGTACGGAAGTTTTGTTCTAATAATTCCCCAACTGTGCGTACACGACGATTTGACAAGTTGTCAATATCATCAACTGTGTCCTTGCGGTCAATGATGTTTGTTAATGTCTTTAATACCGCCAAGAAGTCGCCCTTGGTCAACAAACGTTCGTCTTCTGGTTTTTTGCCAGAATCAATTTTCAAGCGCTTGTTCATCTTGAAACGACCAACAGCAGACAAATCATAGTATGCAGGTTCAAAACCTTGACGCATAAACAAATTGATTGCAGCTTCCAATGTTGGACGTTCGCCAGGACGGATGATGTTATAAATTTCGATTAATGCTTCTTCACGATTTGTTGTTTTGTCTGCCAACAAAGTATTGCGCATATGTGCAGTAATTGTGGCATTATCAATTGAAATCAAGCTGATTTCTTTGATATTCATTTTATCCAAATCGTTCAATACTTCTTCGGTAATTTCTGTACCCGCAGGCAACACAACTTCGTCACCAGACATAATTGGGTCGAACAAATATTCGCCAACCAAAGATTCTGGTAAAATGCCGAAATTCTTGGATGTTTCCAACAATTTCTTCATACGTTTGCCGTTCAGACGGTCACCTTTGGATGCCATAACCTTTTTATCTTTTGGATTAATCAAATCATAATTCAAACGATATTTATCCAAACCTTCGAAACTTGCTGTTTCACCAGTCCACAATTTGCCATCAAAAGATAAAGGTATGCGTTTATAGAACGTACCCAAGATTTCTGTATCTGACATACCACGAATTGTTGTTTTGCGTGGTTCTGCCAACCATTTCTTTTCATCTTCGGCCGCAGGCAAGCAACGCAACAGAACTGTTGCAGGAACTTTACGGCGACGGTCGATACGTACGTAAATTACGCCTTTGGATTCTTCGAAATCAATCCAAGAACCATGTTCTGGGATAATACGTGCAGTATATGTGATTGGATTTCCAGCGACTTTTGCTTCTTTGGTTGTTGCAAACACAACGCCTTGGGCACGATGCATCTGAGAAACGATAACACGTTCAACACCTGATGCAATAAAGCTGCCGCGTTCTGTCATCAACGGCACTTCGCCCATGAATATTTCTTGTTCTTTGATATCGCGCAAAGTCTTTTTACCATCTTCTGCGATGTCCCATAAAATCAATCTCAGCTTCAATTTTAACTTGCTGGAGTATGTCATATTACGCAACATGCATTCTTTTACATTATAGACTGGTTTGTCCAATGTATATTCTACAAATTCCAAGTCGGCAACGCCGGCATAGTCTTTGATTGGAAACATAGAAGAGAATACATTTTGCAATCCCATATTTTTACGGGATTGTGGTTCAACATCTGCCTGCAAGAAATTTTTGTAGGAATCATATTGAATTTCAACTAAATCAGGAAGCGGAGTTTGCAAAAAACTTTTACCAAAAGATTTTCTAAATTTCTGGATAACTGCCATCTGTTTTAATCCTTTTTTTGTGTGTTTTGTGCAAACAAACGAAAAGCAGGACAAAAAGAAAATTCTTAAATAAATTGCGAATATTTTTTATAAAAGCATAAGATAAGTTTTTATTATCTTACCACAATTTATTTAACAATCTCCTTTTTGTACTGCTTGTCGTCGTATGTGTTTTTTGACATATGTCTTTTACGCCTTTGTGCCCGCATGGGATTTTCATCCCACGCGGGCGGCGTTTTGTTGTATTATGATACAACTTATTTTTTCAGAACCATGCGGTTCTGTTGGGTGTGATGAATTATTTCAATTCAACTTTTGCACCAGCTGCTTCTAATGTAGCTTTCATTTTTTCAGCTTCATCTTTTGCAACTGCTTCTTTTACTGCTTTTGGTGCTGATTCAACCAAAGCTTTTGCTTCGCCCAAGCCCAAACCAGTAATGTCTTTTACAGCTTTGATAACAGCCAATTTGTTTGCACCAGCTTCTGCCAATACAACATCAAATTCTGTTTTTTCTTCTGCAGCTGCAGCAACTGGACCAGCAGCAACTGCAACAGCAGCAGCAGCGCTTACGCCCCATGTTTCTTCTAATGCTTTGGACAGTTCAACTGCTTCCAAAACAGTCAATTTTGACAATTCTTCAACTAATTTTTGAATGTCTGCCATTTTATTTACTCCTATTCTTTAGGTAGGTCAGAATATCGCTATTCTGATTTTATTGTTCTTTTTTTCCATACTCTGCTGAAACACGTGCAAGACGTGAACCTGGTTCAACCAAGATACGTGCAATAGTAGAACGTATTTCCAACAGGGAAGGAAGCTTGGATAATTGCAATACGCCGTTCACATCCAGAACGTCTGCATCCATTTTACCGCCCAAAATTGTCAAATTTGGATGTTCTTCTGCAAATTTGGCCAAAACTTTGGTAACAGCCAAACCATCTGTTGCAACAGCAACAGCAGTTGGGCGTTTCAGCATATCAGATACAGGTTCAAAGTCAGTGTCTTTTAACGCCAACTTCATCAAACGGTTTTTAACTACTTTGAATACAGAAACCAATGGGCGTAATTCATTACGCAGTGTTTCAAATTCTTTTACAGTCAAACCATTGTTTTCAATAACGAAAACACCGTTTGCTTCTTTCAGGGACGACTGCAACGCTGAAATCAAATCTGATTTTTCTTCGCGTTTCATCTATTTTTCCTTCAAGCTTCTGTTTTGTTTAACTTTCCATCCAAGGTTGCCCTTGGGTGGGGCTTCGTTTCCTGCCCCAAAGAATCTTTCTTTGTCTATGATGGAAATTAAGTGTTGCCACACCATCAGTCTTGGACAGAAATCCGGTTTTGCGATTGGGGAAATATTCCCCAATCACGCTTTATTATTTTGCATCTACTTTCAGACCTGGGCCCTGTGTTGTCGCAACAGAAATACCCAAGATATATTGACCCTTGGCGGATGCAGGTTTAATTTTCTTTAACTGATCAATCAATGCAACTGCATTTTCAACCAATTTTGCAGTTTCAAATGACATTTTACCAATACCAGCATGGATAATACCTTTCTTTTCGGCACGGTATTCAATCTGACCAGCTTTTGCTGTTGCAACAGCTTCAGCAACGTTATTTGTAACTGTACCCAATTTTGGGTTTGGCATTAAACCTTTTGGCCCCAAAACGCGTGCAATCTTTGACATTTTTGGCATCATATCAGGTGTTGCGATAACGCGATCAAAGTTGATGTTGCCGTTCGCTACAGAATCAATCAATTCTTCACCACCAACAACGTCTGCACCTGCTTTTTTCGCTTCGTCAGCTGCGTTTGCAGTAAATACAGCAACGCGTACTGTTTTACCTGTGCCATTTGGCAAAGACAACATACCACGAATGTTTTGGTCAGCCTTGGTTACATCAATTCCCAAACGAATAGCAATTTCCAATGTTTCGTCAAATTTTTTGGATGCGTATTCACGTAAAACTTCGATTGCATCAGCCAAAGCATATACTTTGTCTGTGTCCAAGTTTTTCCAAGTTTGTTGTTTTTTTGTCAGTTTCATGATATTATTCCTCCACCTTTACGCCCATTGAACGGCATTGACCTGCAACGATATTCATAGCAGATTCAATAGTAGAGCAATTTAAGTCTGGCATTTTCGCTTCGGCAATTTCTTTGATTTGTGCCTGAGAAATTGTGCCAACAAAATCACGACCTGGTTTATGGGAACCAATTTTTAATTTCAATGCTTTTTTAATGTAATATGATACAGGTGGCAATTTCATAATGAATTCGAAACTGCGATCTGTGTAAACAGTGATAATACATGGAATTGGCATTCCAGGTTCTTTATCAGATGTTTTATCATTAAACTGTTTGCAGAATTCTGCGATATTTACACCAGCAGCACCCAACGCTGGACCAATTGGTGGCGCAGGATTCGCTTGTTTTGCAGGGACGACTAATTTAACCAATCCCTTTACTTCTTTTTTTGCCATTTTTCACTCCGTTTTTTTTCGTTTGTGTCGTGGTACGATATGGCGTATCTACCACGGGTTGCTGTGATTTTACTGCATTTTTTTCAGAAAACCACAAAAAACTTTTTTATTTTTGTCTTACCGCTCTATACTCTTCTAACATTTTAAATGACGTTGCGATAATCTGTTCCCTATTTTGTTGAATACGTTGCTCTACTTCTGGCGACAATTTAAAACTTTTTGCCATTTTTTCAACAAAATCCAAAGCACACTCGACTTTTACCCCACCATCTTTTGTTCTTACTATCTGTACACCACTCATTCTTTTTACCTCTCATGAAACATGATTACCTTGTTCCTAAGCTCTTGCCAAGCACGCATTTGTTTTTTTCTTGCATCATCCCAGCATTCTTCCAAATACGCACGATATTTTTCTGGTATCTCTACTTTTTCTTTTACAGAACTATCAGAAAACGACAGAAACCGTTGCATATTACACCCGTTCTACCTGACTAAATTCCAGATCCATACTTGTTTCACGACCAAACACCAGAACTGTTACAGTCATTTTCTGTTTTACATTGTCAACTTCGGATGCAACACCGTTAAAGCCAGCAAACGGACCATCGATAACATGAACCTCTTGACCGACTTCGTACATAACATCATCTGCAACAACAGAACCTTCTTCGACCTGTTTCAACAGACGGCGCGCCTCTTCTTCGCTGACAGCAATTGGTTTTTGTCTGGCACCCAAGAACATTACAACCTGAGGAATTTGTTTAACCAGCGTAAACGTTTCATTATTCATAACCATCTGAACAACAATGTAACCTGGAAAGAATTTCTTTTCTGTCTTTACACGTTTACCAGCCTTGATTTCTGTAACTTCGCGTGTTGGTACTAAAATTTCACCAAACAACGCATTTAAACGACGTTTATCAATCTGTTCACGCAAACCACGTGCAACCTTGTCTTCGCACCCAGTATGAACATTCACAACAAACCACTGCATTTTTTCTTCCATCTGCACTTCCTTTGACCGTTTGTTTTATTAAAAAATCCAACCAACAATTGCGTTCAGGATACTGTCAACAACAAAAAAGAACAGCGTCGCCAAACCAGAAAATACCAATATCATAATAGTTGCATGAATAACAGTGTCGCGCGTTGGCCACACAATTTTAAACCATTCGCTGCGAACAGACTTAAAAAAATCAAGTATTTTCTTCATAAAAACTGCCTAAATTACGTAATTTACTGTTAACTATTTCTTGGCAGGGGCAGAAGGAATCGAACCCTCATCCGCGGTTTTGGAGACCGATATTCTACCGTTGAACTATGCCCCTTTGAACACACTTATACCTGTCCGATGTACCGCATGCCAATACAATAGTCCGTGACAGATTAGCACACCAATACAAAAAATCAAGCGGAAATATTATAATACTTTTCATTTTTTGTAGCAAGAACATTTTTAACACACTTTTTAAAATATATTATTGATATTTATAACTTTTCCCTTGCATGACATGGCTATTTTTTTCTACAATCAATATAATCAAGGGGGAGAAATACGTGCAAAACCGCATAGAACCGCCATTTTTGCTATCAAGAACAATGACCTTTGTTTTGGCAACGGCCTTGGTTGTGCTGGTTGCATTGGCGATTACTATATACAATATGTTTCCACTAAACAGACCTCAGGTATTCTTTTTAACAACAACCATACCAGACAATCAAGACATTCGCTTGGTTGAAATGCAACCACGCAGTGAAAATACGGACCGATACAAACAAGAATTTGTTCGCGAATATATCAGACACAGAAATGAAATTTTTGCGAACGCAAACGCAATGCATAAAAAATGGAACAGCGAAAACGGTATCGTACGCACAATGTCAACTGATGATGTGTATTCTGACTTTGTAAAAACAACCTTGTTTAACGATGTAATGAGCAATGTTGTTCCGAATATCCCTGTACAATGCGCTATTATTTTTGATGGTGCGCCAATGTATTTAGCATCAGAATCACAAGATACAGATACTTATCAGACAAAAATTAAATATTTTTGCGAAGATAATACTGGACGTATCGCCCCAAAAGATTATACAATAAAGATAAAGTTATTAACCCAAGACGGCACATATATAAAATGGGCCGACCGGATTGAAAATCCGTTGGGACTGAAAGTGATGGAATACACAATAATTTCTGGAACAGGTGACCCACTGGATACAGGTTTCCTGGCAACAGAATAAAACAAAAAGAAAGATAAGGATTGGTACTATGTTTTCAAAAGTATTTAATTTTAATTTAGCCGTATGTTGTTTGGCAGGTTTGCTGTGTTTGCCTGCATATTCAGATGAATACGGAATACAGTATGCATGGGACAATCCAACTGCTAATATGGCCAGTGGCAGCACAAAACCAGGATACGCACAATTGGGTTGGTCTGCGGGTTCTGTATTACCAATTAAATTGCGTAACGGTATGGTTACAATGGTATCATTACCAAATGGCGAACAAATTGCAGATGCTGTTGTTGGCGACCAGAGCCTTTTTGAAATAGACACAACCCAAGGCGACAGAACAATGTTTATTTCGCCAGTAGGTTCAAACCAGGGTTCTGATACTAATTTAATTGTGACGGGCAAATCTGGCAACAAATACATTTTCTATTTACGCAGCGAACCATCAAATTCCAGTGAAATTACATATTCACAGGTTGATATTGTGTTGGATGGGAACGGCACACTGCCAAACGCTGCAAACACTGTTACATCAGGTGGCGCAAAATCAATATTCAAAAAAGCAGCACCGGCATCAAGCGTTGTTGGGGTTGATGGCGAAGATTATGGCTGGATTAAATCTATGAAAATCGATCCATCTGAATTCAGATTTGACTTGGATATATTTGTTCCAAATCCAGATGACTATGTTATCGCACCAGAACGTGTATGGCGTGACAGAATCTTTACATATATTGACTTTGGCGACAAGGTTATATCAATGACACAGCGCCCTGTTGTATCACTGCTGGTCGAAGGTGGTGAATCCCCTGTTGGATTCCGCACAGATGGCGAAGATGGCAGATTATTAATTGTAGAAGCTGTGGGCGATATGGTTCTGCGCAGCGGTCAAAGAATTGTATGTATCAAAAAACGTGAAAAGCCATTCTTGATTGCAGATACAGCATCTGTTATGGCATTGGCAGAGGCTAATGTTGCACAAAGCATGTTGTCAGGTCAGTCTTTGAATAATATCGCATATACTGACAGTATGGCTGCAATGAGTATGGGCACACCATACACAGGCACACCAATGTATGTTGGTAATACAGGAACTGTCAATCCAACAACAGGCGCTGGATATTATATGCCGGCAGGATTTACAGTACCACAGGTTATGCCATCTTCTGGTAGTGTCGTGAATATGTTGCCACAAGAACGCAATACTGCGGGTGCATATTTGCCACAGACAAACATACCATTGATTGCAAGCAACCAAAATGGTGTTGCAATTGAATTAAAGTCTGACACATCTGTCAAGGCACTGGAAACATATTGGACAACCCTGTTGGCAAAATTCAGTGGCGAAGATGGTCAAGGATTGCTGACCCCATACAAAGATATGGTATTCTTTGCAATTGACGAACAAGGTGTTGGTGATTTGGGCGCAACTGCGACAACTGCACGCCAATATCGTCTGCGCATTGGGCCGTTTGCTGATATCGATACTGCACAAACACTGTGTGACAAAATGTTAAAATTCAGTGGTACCAGCTGCAGCGTTGTTCGTATGCAATAGGTTAAAAATTTGTAATTATGTGGGTGGGGAATGAACAAGCTTAGACAACAGTTTATTGATTTAAAAAACAATACACCAAAGCGCTTGCAATGGCTGTTGTTGGCTGCTGCGTTTATCGTGGTGCTGATACTGTTGACATTGATATTCAGTGGCGATAAAAAAGACGACATTTCAAAAACACCACAGGTTGCAGCAAAACTGATTATCGATCCAGATATGATTGATTGGTCAGATGTTACTGTGGGACAAAAAAAGACTCAGACTGTTAAAATATCTGCAAATGTTCCCGTAAAATTGATTGATGTTCGTCAGCACAAAGAAGTAGATGGTTTTCATATCACACAGACCTGTAAAAAACAAAAAGCAATCGATAGTAAAATCGGATGTGTTGTTAATGCAACATTTGAACCAACACATGCAATTGATGCAATGCAGGTTCCTGTATTTATTGACTGGCACGCTGCGAACGAAACAGATTCAATGAAACGCACTGATAAAATCGTATTATCTTTGGGCGCAGTTGCACCCGTTGTTGAAAAAAAAGTTGAACCTGTTGTTGAAAAGAAGATAGAACCTGTAAAAACAACACCGGCTGTTATCGAACCAGTTGTTGAGCCTGAAATCGAAGAATTTTACGAAGAAGAAGATATCGAGCCTGTAACACCTGTTAAGCAAACAATTAAACAGGAAGTAGAATCTATTGCGCCTGCAATTTCTTTTGAAGACGAAGCAGATACATACACCGCCCCACCCGAGGCTTGTTCAGACTTTGCATTCCCTGGTTATGATAATACAGGCCGTCAAATCGGCTGGATTAAACCCGAAGCTGGTGCGTATAAATTCCATCCTTTTTCAGATACTGAATGTAACAGTCCAACAGGTATCTATAACCCGGACAACGGCATTATTACAGATATAAAAAATAGCGGGAAACGCATTGGTACAGATGCAGAACATATTGGTTATAATGCAATTTCAAACGGCAAATTACCAGAATTGTCAAATGCTCCTGCTGTACGTCAAGTTAACCGCGCCAGACAATTGGATTCAACAGAACTGGGTACCAGTGGCGGTGCTGGCCGATTAACAGCGGATGGATATGAAACATTCGGCTTGAAAAACGCACCAGAACCAGAAGTTGATTATCTGGGTTCAGGTCCAGATACAGTGGTATCATCTGTAATACACGACCGTCAATTTTTATTACGTCAATATAAACCAATTCCTGCAACAATTGTATCAGACGTTCGTGCCGACCCAGACACATTGGCGAATAATCATTTGCCTGTACGCGCGACAGTAGACAGAAACGTATATTCAGACAGTGGTCGCAACGTCATTATCCCAGCAGGAACATTAATGTTGGGGTATGTAACAGGTACATTACCAGGCCCATATACATCAATTGGCCGTATGGATATAAAATGGTATCAATTTATATTGCCAAATGGTGTTGAATTTAACTTTGATGGTGACGAACCATTTTCTGGTGACGCCCAGGGTCGTTCTGGAATCCCAGGTTATGGCAATACAGACTATTTGGAACAATTCTTTATGCCAATGTTAACGGCGATTGTTCCTGCGACAGTTAATTTGATTGCACCAATCAGTGATGCATTTGTGAACCAAATTGATTTGGACAATAACACTGTTGTTCAAAGTGGTACAATGCGTTCATCAGAAATGGCAAAAAATGAAATCATTACCGCATGGAATCAGGTTGCACAAAAATTGTTGGTTGATATGATGGATAATACTGTTCCACCATTTACAATCGCAGCAGGTACACGTATCACAGTTTATTCCCCTGTTGACTTGATGGTAACATGTGGTGCACCTGGAACATCTAATAAAAAATGCGCTATTTTTGACTATGGTTCAAAAACACGTCACACCAAAAAGAGTGATGCAACAGCAAATTACGAGGATGGTTCTTGGGTTGGTCAGGCACGTTCATTTAACATTGGTCAATATTGTACAGAAAAGAACGGCAAACAAACAGCCAGTGATAAATGTAAAAATCCAGAAAATTGTGATGGATACGATTACAGAACTGTACTGATGTATTGTGAATCGTTAAATTATAAAACAAAAATGGAAGTCAAACAGCAAGCATATCATGAAAGCGAAGTTCAGAAATATCAAGATACATATGGTACAGAAGGCGATAGAACAGATGAACAGCAAGCTGCATACGATGAAATGATTGGTATAACATACGATGACGAAGGATATGTTGAAAATCCATATTCTGAACCAGCGACAGAAGCTGCGCCAGAAGAAGCCGTATTAACATGTATGGATGGATCGCTGCCAGATGCAAATGGATGTTGTGCCGGTGAAATATATACAGATATGGGCGAAATGGGATTCAATTGTTGTCCAGAAGCGGGAGGCGACTGTTTCCCACCAATACTGTAAGACCGACATACAATAATGCAAACCACCGATTGGTGGTTTTTTTATTAAAATAACCAAAAAAAAGATAAAGGAGAATATATCAATCAAAAAAGCTAATAAAATACAAATCATAAAAAGTACGCAAACTTGCGTACTTTTTTTTATCACATATATTGATATAAAGCCATAAAAACACGATTCGCAACCCGCAACTAAAAAATCGATTCCGAATCTGTTTTTCGATTCGAATTTCAACCGCTGGTTGTAATATTTTACAAGGAATCTTTTCTTGGGCTATATATCAAAGTAATCTAGCAACAAAAAACAAAAGGAGAAAGAAAAATGATAGCAACACAGACAATGGTATCAGTCGAAAAATTCCAATCAGCAGAACAATTATGGTTTTGGTTTTTATATTCTAAATCTGTACGAAATGATTTTTGTCGTACACGTCACACACCAACAAAAAGACCTTGTGAAATACTGGATGTTGAAACAATGATAACAAAATTATACTTATCAGGCAAACTATCAGAAGAACAACTGAGTGTCATGAAAAAGTTTGGCGACAAACGCCGTGCACCACATCAACATATTTGGTCTGAAAATCGCGCAGCTGCACAATGGAAACAAGCCATGGACATAATTGATGCAGCAGCAAAAAAATACGAATGGATTGATTAATTCTGGGGGAACATTATGATTATTATTGCTTTTTGTAACAAAACATCAAAACTCTTACCGCGATTATTGTGCAAAAATTTGAAACACACTGCACCAATTGGTGTATATCAAGATAAACTGGTGTTATATCAATTTATTAAATGTGACACTGTCGAAAAAATACAATTAAATATGCGTGATTTACAAATATTACAACGACATGGTTGGCGTTTTATATATTTGACCGGTAATTTACCATACGATTTTTGTAATAAAAAAGTACATACTTGTGTTCAGTTATCAAAAGCGGCAATTGGTATAAAAAATTTGCGAATACAAACACCAAATTCATTGTATAAATATTTAATTAGTGGTTAATGTAGGACAAGTGGCGAGTGTTAGTGTGAGTGGTTAGTGGTGGCAAGATTTTTATTGCACATTTAAAGATAATCACACCATACTTTAAATTTATAAATAATAAAAATAAATCATTCAACTCCCCTCTTACACTAACCAATCTCCACTTGTCCACTATTTATTGCAAATATTTGTTTGGTACATTTTCTAATGAACGTTGAAATAAACTGACCGCCATTATCATCTGATATACATTTAATTGAATTTGGTTTGTAACAATTCTATGATATTCTTGTTCTGATAATAAATTTAAACTGTTACATATTATCCATATCGGAATATTATATTCAATGCGCAGTTTTTCTATTTCGTGTCCTAATAACATCGTACAGCCCCACAACAAAAAAATAAAACCGCCAATAAATTTTGACGGTCGGGGAGTTAGTAAATCATATCTATCAATGACTCTGTTACATTTTCGGCATACACCGTATTTTATGTTGTAACAGCTCCCCGACCATTGGTCGGGGGATTTTAACGACACAAAAGTTGTGCCGGATAGATATGGGGTTACTACACCCCCGAACCCAAAATCCATTGGATTCATTTCCGATTGTATCATAAAACAACTAATCGTCCACTAAAAAATCCCCCAAATGGGGGATTTTTAGTGAACAAGTGGCGAGTGTTAGTGTAAGTGGTTAGTGGTGGCAGGATTTTTATTGCGCATTTAAAGATAATCACACCATACTTTAAAATTATAAATAATAGAAATTATTCTTTCACTTCCCACTAACCACTTACACTAACCACTACTTTTTATTTACTCTGCTTCTTTATTATCTGCATTTGAACTATGCCAAATATATTCGATACAGTCCAATACAGAACCAATCCCGCCGGCATCCATGCAAACATTATCGTAAATAATATTGGCATCCAGCGCATCATCTTTTGTGTTTGTGCAGTAATATCATTTGGGTTCGAACTTTTTGTTTGTGGGGTCTGTAAATATTGCTGCAACCACATTGTTGCACCCATTAATATCGGCAAGATGAAATATGGATCCATCGCAGACAAATCAGATATCCACAAGAAATGTGCATTACGCATTGGAACAGATACCAACAAGGCCTTGTATAACGCAAAGAATATTGGAATCTGAATCAACATTGGCAAACAACCAGACATTGGTGTCGTCTTGTGAGTTTGATACAATTTCATCATTTCCATTTGCAAACGCATTTTATCATTTGCATACAGTTTTTGAATACGTTGCATTTCTGGCTGCATCTTCTGCATTGCAACCATATTTGTATATGACTTGCGCGTCAAAGGCCACATTAATAAACGCAGCAGTATTGTCATTATAATTATTGCAACACCATAATTCATCACAATATGATGTATAGCATTTAATACCCACAACATTGGACGTGCCAAGAACCAGAACCAACCATAATCAATTGTTTCTGCCAGTCCTGCGATTTTATGTTCCGCGCTATCCAACACAGACTGTTCACGTGGACCTGCAAAAATATGTGTTATAATTGTTGCATTTCCACCACTGACCACAGGTACCGCACCCGCAGCCGCATCAGAAATATATTTATCGCCAGACTTTTTTACACGAATTGTTTGATCGGGACTGTCAATTGATGTAACCGTTTCCCAATACTGGTCGGCAAAGCCAGAAAAACCATTTGTTGTTGAATATGCGTATGACTTTTTATCCAATTTGTGCCATGGCACATCTTCGACATCAGAATTTACATATGTAATCGCACCGTTTGTAACCCCCGTTGCAGACTTCATATCATTTTCACGAACAATGCGCGCATATGGTGACACAGATATATTCTGCTTTGAATTATTCTGAACAGTGTCTGTTATTGTAATGATATATCCATCTGTATCAATTGTTCTGGTAAAATTCACACCATCAGAATTACGCCATGTATATTTATTGTCCGCAGATTTCCATACAGTATTTGCAACAGGTGCATTTGTACCACTGGCCAACATACCAACTTCGATAAAATTATCATCGCCAGACAACAATGTAACCTTGTCAGAAGAATTTGTATCCATATCAAATTCAGATAATTTAATATTTGAGATACGCAGACCTTGGACAGATGCATTTATTTTTTCTGTATCAATTGTGTATTGTGGAACATCAGACATATCAACAACAGTCGCATCTTCGGCAACTGTCTGATTATTTTGTTTTGGCGCACTAACTGTACCAACCAACCACCATGCAGTTAAAAATATTAAAAACCACCACAAAAAGCCAGAAAAACTAGACCGTTTTGCAGTTGCATTTTTATTAGCATTCCACTGATTAAACCCAGAATTATTTTCCATATACTGAACCATGATTATTTACCACCCTTTACTGATTTTAAACATTTACGACGCGCCATATACCAATTCAACAGGTATAATCCAACACCCACTGTGATGCAAATATCTGCGATATTAAACGCAGGCCAATGCCATCCACCAATATGAAAATCAAGAAAATCAACAACTGCACCAAAACGAATTCTATCAATCAAATTACCAATCGCACCGCCAGCAATCAATGCCAGTGGTACACGTTCATAACTTTTTGCATTTTTAAACAAGTAATACAAAATACAACCAATTATAAAACCTGTGGCAATAACAAGAACCAACGGCGCAGATTCACCCAGCGCACGAAACAATGAAAAAGAAGTACCTGGATTCCATGTGAATACAATATTAAAGAAATCAAATACATGCCCCATTAAATATGGTACAGGCACAACGTCCCACGCAGCGCCATATAATGGTACCCCACCTGTAATCAGATAAAGCAACACACCCTTGGACAACTGATCCAATAAAATTGTGCCGAATATTATTGATAAAACTACGCCTATTTTCTTCATAGTAACCTTTCCTGTTTATATAGGTTGAAATATAACAATATACAATACCAAAATCAAATAAAAAGTCCCCAAAATAAATGGGGATTTTTTATCAATCTTGCTTATCAGAAATCACCGTTGATAATGCGGCATAATTATTTTGACGCATACTGTCTAATAATTCTTCAATATCAGAATCCAGTACACCAATATAATCAAGTACACTGTAACCAATAAAGAACGAAGATTCGATTGTTTCTGGCATCGCAACATCCACACCTTCGGCAATCAACATTTGTGAATCTGCCAAATTACGCGCACGCGCAAAAATTTTAACACGCGGTGCAATTGATTTAATTGTTAATATAGATTTTCGCGCAGTCGTTGCGTTATCCAGTGCAACAACCATGCTTTTTATCTTGCGCGGTTGCACACCAAATTCACGCAACACATCAGCATTTGTCGCATCGCCATACACAACATTAAACCCTTGTTCGCGTCCCATCATAACAGCACTGACATCTAAATCAATGGCAAGATATGGGATACTTTGCGCATCCAGCATTTGGCAAACAATTTGTCCAACACGACCAAAACCACATACAATTACATCTGGTTTTGTTTGCTGTTCGCCTTTTCCCATCGCACGCACTTTTTTTTGCGGGAACAATTTCCCTTTGCGCTGTAAATAATCATACAAACATAACAACAGCGGTGTCATCATAATAGATAAAACAATTATTGCTGTTAAAATTTCTTTGTGTGGGGCAGGTATTGCCTCTATTCCGCTTGCTTTCATTGTTTGTAACATCAACAGTGCAAATTCACCACCTTGGGCCAATATTAATGCGATTATTGTAGCATCTGATGTATCTACCCCGCGAACACGCGCAATCATAAATAATGCACAAAATTTTATAAATATTAATCCAATTAAACCGCCCAGAACGATGTACCAATTACTTAATATCAAATCTAAGTTTAATCCCATACCTAATGAAATAAAGAACAACGCCAAGAACATTATCGCATATGGCGATACTTCGGCTGTGATTTGATGACGATATATTGTTTCTGACATTAACATACCCGCCAAAAATGCACCAAGCCCAGATGGCAACCCAATCAAATCCATCAATACTGCCCATACAACTATGTTCAACATTACTGCCAGTAAAAAGGCTTCTTTGGATTTAAGTTTTGCCACCTGACGTAACAGCGGCGTCATAATAAAACGACCAATCAATATAACAGAAACAACCAATACCACTGATATAACCGCAACATCAATCGCAGCCGCACCAAAATTAAATGTTTTTCCTGTCAGTACCGGCAACATCGCAAGCAATGGAATTGATAATAAATCTTGGAACAACAATATAGAAAATGTCTGGCGCCCCGTATCAGTATTCAACTGATTTCTGTCTGTCAACAGCTGTAAATCCGCAGACGTACTGGACATAGCCAACATCAAAGATATCATTATACAACCCATAACTGACCATTGTGTTAGTCCTGTTAGTAACGGAAACAACATAACAGCAACCATCATAACCTGGGCAGCACCAAAACCAAATATAGTACGACGCAAGCGCCATAGACGGTTAATATTTATTTCTAAACCAATATTAAACCACAAGAATAAAATACCTAAATCACCCAAGAATGTCCAAGTATCGTTTAATTCGAATAAATTAAAAACATAGGGACCAGACAATATACCCGTTAACAAAAACGCAACCAGCGCACCAATCTTGGCAGAACGTAACATATATACCAACACAAATATTATTGCAAAAAACAGCAATATTGATACAGACATTATAAAAAACCTCTCTCCTGAATTAAAATAATTATATCAGATTTTGTGCCAATATCGCAAACATTTCTGGCGATAAATTTTCTGCACGTTCTGTCCCAGACAATCCAAACTGTTCCCAATTAACATTTGGAATTATTGCGCGTATCATCTTGCGACGTTGCCCAAACAATTTTGCAGTAATTCTTTCAATCTTTGACAAATCTGAAATCGCAGATATTTTCGCCATATTTGGAATAATTTGAACCACAGCAGATTGAACCTTTGGTTTGGGAACAAATGCAGTATTTGGCACATCAAATAAAATCTTTGAATCTGCAATCAAAGATGTTAAAACCGCCAGACGACCATAATGTTCATCACCTGGCTTTGAAGTTATACGTAACGCAACTTCTTTTTGAAACATTAATGTCAGTGATTTTATTTTTTCACCACCGGCAATCTTTTGTAACCAACCAATCAACAATTCTGTACCAACGTTATACGGCAAGTTTGCACAAATCGCATATTCATCAAACCCCAGCTTTGAAAAATCAACACGTAATGCATCATCATAAATAACGCTTAATCTGCCATTTGACGCGTCTATGACCTGTGACAATATTGGTTGGGTTGTTTTATCTTTTTCAATCGCAATAACACGCGTTGCACCCGCCATTAAAATCGCACGTGTTAATCCTGCGGGGCCGGGCCCAACCTCGACCACAGGTGTATTTTCAATATCAGGCACACTGCGCGCAATACGTCCTGTTAAATTTAAATCGAATAAAAAATTCTGACCGAACTGTTTTTTAGGCTCTAACCCGCAATCGCGCATCATACTGGACACAGGTGGCAAAGAATTTATCATATCTGTCATAATGATTTACGCCCCCCAAACGCCAAAGTCAATGTTCCATCATCCAAATAATCTAGGTCGCCACCCAATGGCACACCCGATGCCAATTCCGTAAATACAACATTAGTATTATCTCCAATAACAGACATAATATAATGCTGTGTTGTTTTGCCTTCGACAGTATTAGGCAAAGCAAAAATTATTTCTGTAATTTTTTCCTTTTCTATTCTGGATGATAAATTTGCAATATTTAAATCTTGGGGCAAAACACCAGATGCACCAGACAGCAAACCACCAATAATATGATACCGACCTTGGAAAACTGCGGACTTTTCCAGCACCCACACATCAGATAAATCACGTACAATACACAACTGGCCATTTTGACGCGATGCGTCACGACAGTATTCACACGCACCAACACCACGATCTGTTAAGACACCACAGACAGGACATGGCGCAATATTTTCAGTCGCATCGATTATCGCAGATGCCAAAGCTGACCCACGACCAGTTTTATCTTGCAATAATGCCAGCGCAATACGCTGACCACCACGATTACCAACGCGTGGTAATTTTGCAAATAATTTTATTAACTTTTCAATTTTTGGATTCATAATACTTACAAGATACTAATGAAAAACATAACTGTCAATACCATGTGCACTGGCAGATGATTTTATTTTTTGTGCGTCTGCCTCAGCCAAGCCATATGTACGCACACGATACAACCCTGCGCCATTTGATTCAACAATCGCATTTACGCCCAGCTTACTTTTTATATTATCCACATGTGTTTGCGCTGCAGACATTGACGAAAAAGCACCAAACTGCACACCAGCAGCACCAGCCTTGGGCACAGATGAAGTTACACCAGCAGAATACTTTGGCACAGAATCATTTACCGCAGAATTATATGCAGTTGCCATTGTTGTTGGCTGCATAGATGCACTTTGTTCAATTGGTTTTACAGGTGCGTTTACCGTTATAGGCGCATCACCATTATTTAACATTGAAAAACCACGATTTAACATTTGCACAGCAATATTTGCACGCACATCTTTATTTTCTGCGCCCAACACCACCGACATTAAACGATGATTTCCACGATGCGCAGTTGCAACCAATGAATACTTTGATTTTTTTGTATAGCCTGTTTTCATACCATCACAGCCATTATAAGATGTCAGCAATCTGTTACCATTTGTATATGTCTTGCCATTATATACCCACGATTTAATACCAAAGAAATGCCAATACTGTGGAAAATGTTTATACACCGCCATCGACAACAATGCGATATCACGCGCTGTTGACATATGGTCATCATTTGGCAGCCCAGATGAATTTTCAAAGTTTGTATTTGTTAATCCAATTTCGTGCGCAACGCGCGTCATCAAATCTGCAAAAGATTCTTCTTGGCCACCCTTTAAATTTTCAGCCAAAACACGTGCAACGTCATTTGCACTGTATACAGCAACCGCTTTGATAGCATCTTCGACACGAATTTTCGACCCTGCCGCCAACCCCAGTTTTACTGGCTCCGCATTTGCAGCAGATTGCGACACAATCAAATAATCATCCAATGCCAGACGATTATGTTCCAGCGCATCAAAAGTTAAATATAATGTCATAATTTTTGTTAAACTGGCCGGATAGTTTAATTGATTTGCATTTTCTTGATATAAAACACGACCTGTATCCATATCTGCAACCAATGCAGCACGATATTGGGCAGAATATGCATTTGCACACAAAAATAGCCCGAACAAAAACGGAATCATTCTTCTCATAAAAGTTATGATAATAAAAAAGTGTTTATTCGGTCAATCAATAAATATTATCTGGCATTTGATTTGGGCATATGTTGAACATTTAAATCTTTCTTGGCAGCATTAATCACAGATTCATACCTTTTTATTTTTGCAAAAAATTCCTTGGCATTCAAAGATAATGCTGGCGCACGTCCAAACTTCATCGCAAAGAACATATATTGAATTATTATTGGGTCTGAAACTTTTACCCGATTAACCAGTTTTTGAAAAGCATCGATATTATCTGTTTTTATAAAATTCACTAACTTTTTCACAATATCTATCTGACGCAAGTTCAATTGCTTTATATCATCAATCGCGCCATCACGTATATCAAACGATGGTATATCTATTATCTTGCCATCCTTGATATTCCCAGGATGCGTATCACGCACGATAATTCCCTTGGTTAAATATGCAAAGTACAATTTTATCATCGCATCTTCAAAACTGCGCGCACCATCATTGGCAACATAGTCTGAGATAACCCAAGAATACTTGCGCCCATTATGTTCAAATACAGAACCAATATATGCACGATTTAATAAATTCTTGGCGCGCTTTTGCAATGGCATAACATCCATTTCACCAAATGCAGACGAACGATTTATCTTTAACGCAAATGTTTCATTACCAATTTTTAATTTATATACACTGCCAACCGAACCACTGGCAACGTATTGCAATTTAACTGGTTGCCCAAACAATTTTGATGCAGATAATTTTATATTACTGTCATATGAAAAATATTCTAATTTTGAATGAAATTCATTTGCAATACTTGTTATACAAGCATTAAATTCATCTGTCGCAGCTTTAATATCCGCCATATCAAAATACTTGAATAATTGCGGTGGCAAGCTGCCCATTGTTTTATGAATACGTCTGTTAAATTTTTTCATATATTAATTATATCATATTTTTGATAAAAAGAAACCCGCCATACGGCGGGGGATTACAGATTATTTCTTATCTTTATTTAATTTCTTACTTATCCATTTATCCAATCCGCGTTGACGACCACCGCCCCAACTGGACCACCCGTCTGTATCAACAATGCACCCATCACATAATTCTGCAACATCTGAAAAGGTCTTTCCGCGTCCACCACCACTGTGTGATACAAATGGAATAACCTTTTTGCCCGACAAGTCATATTTAGCCAAAAAACTTTTTACAGGCTGTGACAGATGATTTGCCCATACCGGTGACCCCAAGAAAATAATATCATATTCTGCAAAATTTGGTGCATTTCCTTGTAATGTTGGCAAGATATTTTGTTCAACTTCCATTGTTAAACGTTCTTTGCGTAATTTATCGTCGTCTGGGTATGGTTCTGCAACCATTATGCGATAAATGTCGCCACCTGTTGCGTCAACAATCGCACGTGCAACATCACCGGTATTGCCGTCTTGCATTGAAAAATAAGCAACTAAAACATTTGGTTGATTGTTATTAGCAGACGTATTTGCATAAACTGTGCCAGCAAACAGAATCGCAGGCATATATAAATATGTTCTTTTAAATTTC
>JAZQUA010000022.1:0-13227 GCA_045631065.1 Candidatus Enterousia sp.
AATCAGATACCGTCAGGTATAAAATATCGTGAATAAATATGCGCTTGTTTTTATCATCGCGATATATCAGAACGCATGCACTGCCATCACGTCTACTGCGCCCTGTGGATGGATCCCAATATAAAACACAACCGGAAATCAGATGTTCACCAATTTTTGCATTGCGCACTTCAAATTCATCGTCATAAAAATTTAATCCACCAGGGTCAAGTCTTGCACGTTCTGGCGACATAAATTCCAACATCATCTGGGCAGAAAAATGTCGTGGACCAACTGTTTCTTGCATTTGTTCTATTTTTTCAATCGGAAACAGTTCCGGCCACGCAGGATTTCCGCAGCTGTCCATAATCGGAATTTTTAATATTTTATATCCTGATAAAAAAGGCGTTGAAAAAGCATTTTTTTCATATAAGATTGAATCAAAGAAGGAATTTGACATGGATTTTACCCCTAAGACTTTACCAACCAATTTAGAAGCCGAACAGGCCGTATTGGCGGCGGTTTTAATGAACAATCGTGCGTTGGAACGCGTGTCTGAATTCCTGCGTGCAGAACATTTTTCACATCCTGCACACCAAGAAATTTTTAAACTGGCAGAACGTCAATTCGCAGCTGGAATTCCATTTGATATTATTACTGCTAAGAACTATCTGGATCAGCAAGGAACACTGGAATCTGTTGGTGGTGTTGATTATTTAACCCAGTTATCTGGCGCAGGTGCGACTGTTGTGAACGTTGAACAATACGCAAAAATTGTTTATGAAAACGCAATGCGTCGTGACTTAATTGCACTGGGCCAAGATATTACAGACAAAGCGTTTATCGAAGACTTGGACAATCCTGTTGCACGCCAAATAGAAGTTGCAGAACAAAAATTGTTCGATATGGCAACAACCGGTTCTTCTGAACGCGAGGTTTCATCTATTGAAACCGCGTTACAGGCAGCATTAAAAGAAGCAGAAATTGCATACAAGGCAGATGGACAATTATCAGGTTTAACCACTGGGTTGGACGCATTGGACAAGTCAATCAGTGGTTTACATCATTCTGACTTAATCATTATTGCTGGTCGTCCTGCGATGGGAAAAACCACACTGGCGATGAATATGGCTTTTAATGCGGCAAACGCAATTGCATATGGTCGCGCCAACCCGAATTACAAAGGTGCTGTGGTATTTTTCAGTCTTGAAATGTCCGCATCACAATTGGCTGCACGTGTTCTGTCATCTCAGTCCAAGGTTCCTGCATCTGCCATGCGCGAAGGGAATTTGACAGACGAAGATTTCTTGAAAATGTCACAATATTCATCTGCAATCAGTAAAATCCCGCTGTTTATCGATGATACCCCTGGGATGTCTGTGCCAATGATTCGCACGCGTGCACGCAGACTGGCACGCCAACATGGCGGAATTGCGTTAATTGTTATTGACTATCTGCAATTGATGACATCACCTGGCGGCAAAAAAAGCGATAACCGCGTACAAGAAATTTCTGAAATTACACGTGGTTTAAAAATGCTGGCCAAGGATTTAGATGTTCCTGTTATCGCACTGTCACAGCTGTCGCGCAGTGTTGAACAACGCGACGACAAACGTCCCCAGTTGGCAGACTTACGTGAATCTGGGTCTATTGAACAAGACGCCGACCTTGTTATGTTCACTTATCGTGAAGAATACTATCTGCAAAATCGTGACCCATCGGAAAGGATGTCCAACACAACCAATAACGCAATGGTAGAAAGCTGGCAAAAACGTCTGGATCGCGCACGTGGCAAGGCAGACATTATCATTGGCAAAAACCGTCACGGGCGCCCTGAAACTGTACGTACCGCGTTCTATGGCGATTACAGCTTGTTTGACAATTTGGATGAATTCCAGGCACGTGGCGAAAATGAATTTGCCCAACCTGCACAAACTGTTACAGCATCTGCATTTGCCCCAGATCCTGATTCTATGCCAACAGCAATTGACCCTGATGCATTCCCAGACGATATACCACTGTAATTTTTTGTATTTTTGCATAATTTTACTTGCACAATTTCTAAAAATTGACTAATATTTTGTCAAGAAATACATTTTTAGGAGTTTTGCTATGGCACAAGAAGAAATCATCTTTCCAAATAATATACGCAATATTCGTCTGTCTGCTGGTATGAAAATGACAGAATTAGCACGCCGCACAGGGCTGTCTTTGTCTGCTGTTTCCAAAATTGAAAAGGGTGTACGTCGCCTGAATCAGAAACAGTTATTGAATATCTGCAATATTTTGGGATGTAAATTATCTGATATCTTTATCAAAGAATCAGATGATGTTGCAAACCAATGGCAAAGCGAAATTAAACGCCGTATGACAGATAACGAAGACAGCGGCTTGAAAGTATTCGGCAGTGGTCTGCGTAAAATCCGTCAGCAAAAAGGCAAAACAATCGCACAGGCCGCAAAAGATGCAGGAATGACATTGTCTGTTTACCATAAAATCGAAGTTGGACAACGCGAAATTTACAAAAACGAAATTGAACCATTGGCAAAATCTTTTGCATTGGGTGTTGAAGATATGTTTAAACAAATCGCAGAATTGTACAAATCTGGCGAATTAAACAAACATATTAACAAGGTTAAAGAACGCGTTAAATCCGTATTGGTACCTGGCAACCCAATGTCTGGTATTGATATGCATGGCAGTGTTTATGGCGCAAAACTGTATGACAGCGCACGTAAAAAGTTGGTGCCTGTGTTCGGTACACCTGCTGGCAAATCAATCGCATTTAAAAAATCTGATGAAACAATGATTGTTGCACCAATGACATTGGAAGGTCGCAAAGGTATCTATGCCGTTATTCCAAACACAAAAAGATTGGGTGGCTTTATCCCTGAAAATTCTTATCTGTTTGTTGATGCATTAACACCTGCACAGCCAGGCGATTTAGCAGTATGCATTGATACAGAATTTGACACATTGGATAACGACACAAAAACAACTGCACATGTGGTCAGTGTCCGCCAAGATTCCAAAGGTAAAATATACGGTCATATCGCATCGCCAGAAGAAAAAGTATCTGGTCAAACAATGCATAAGATTGTTATGATTGTAATGGAATAAACACCATACACACAGGAGAGAGAGTAACATGAAAGCAAAAATTCGTGCAACCGCACAAAAATTGGTAAATTTGTACCGTCAAGCGCATGTTATCGTTGGTGGTTGGTCTGCAGTGAACCCAATATTCTTGGATGAAGCAGACGATAATGTAATCCAAGAAATCCGCGAATTACCAACTGGCAAAACACTGATTAAACATATTGAAAACCTGCGCAGCGGCAAAACCCCAATCGATTCAATTGAACGCGAATTACTGCCATATGGCGGTATGATGGTGGGCGAAACGATTGCATCTGTTAATTTAACCCCCGCACAATGGACAGAACTGGAAGATGGCATCAAAAATTTTGTACCAACCCAAGAAGGATTGGACAATTTCACATCACTGGATGTTGTTCGCAAATTTGGTGAAGAATGGCAGGTTGCAATCAGTTCTCTGTTGCAAACAAAACCGCATCTGCGTGATAACTGGACAACAATAAATCATACCTTTAATGCATACAGGTTGTGGAATTCTGCAAATATGGTTATTTCAACACCACTGACCGAACGTACCCGCGCCCAGGTTCAATCAGACATGCCAGAATATGAAACATATCTGCCAATGTTTGGTGATGCAGGCACTGAATTATTAACCAAGTTACGGACATTTATCAGCACTGTTGATTAATCAGATGAATTTGTTCGGTATATTGTGTCGTATGCATGCGGTGTACCAATATAAATCATTGTGCCAGACGGCGATAAAATAAAGTCCAGCTCACGCAGTCTTTCACGCAAATTTTCTCGCTTTTGTGCAGTATTTGAAGTATTTGGTACCTCGACATCGTCACATATTATTAAATCTGCGCGCATACCTGTTATATTTCCATACACACCCTGGCAAATCACAGATGGTTCACGAATACCAATTGGTCTGTTTATTGTGATACGACCTGTGGCCCACTCTTTTTTATTTGCTGGTATCATATCTGTACAAAATGTATGATTTTCTAATATATGTTTTATATGCGCAACCATACGCGTGGCCAATGTATTTTCCGCAGACAAAATCAGGATTCTTGTTTCCGGACACAAATACAGGACACATGCAGCAAACACACCGACAACCGTTGATTTACCCGAATGCCGAAACGCCATCAGCAATCCACGATGTGGATTTTCTGTCCAACAGCCTACTAAAAATCGCATAATTTCACGATGGTGTTTTGGTGTATTTAAACCCAAAATTCTGTTCCATTCGTCTTGAAACTTATAAAACTCCGTAATCATCGTTATTTTCATTTGGTGCAGGTTCTGTAATCAACCCATAATCATTTATCAGTTTTGGCAATGCATTTTCTAATACACTTAACAAATTTCTATACACCCCCAACACAGCCCCACCAGACAATTTATCATTGATAATATTCAATGTATAATCCATAAGATTTTTAATATCATCGTGTTTGTTCTGCCATTCCAAAACATCAATATCAATTTGACGCAGGTCTTGGAATGCTGCCAACAGGAAATTAAAGTCTGAATTTAAATCTTCTGGGTCAATGGTTTTTGTTGGCTGATAATCAATTACGCGTGACAATGATATCTGACGAAAAATATCTATCTTGGTATCTGCAACAGGCGCAGTATCAAATACGATATTACCACCAGAAAAATCTTCGTTTGGCATAATTGCAAAATTATGTTCTGGCGCACAGATTGCACCATCAATCGCAACACAGACATCTGCACATTGAAAGAAAGGAAAAGAAAATGCAAATTCTGTTGTTGTGCCGTCTGCAACATAAGAGATTTTATACATATCATCCCCCATTTTTATCCAACAATATCATCAAATCGTGACAATATTTTTTCCAACAAGTTGACTTTTTTTGCCTTGGTCTTTTTCAGTTTGGCAATATTAGTTTGCTTTTTTTCTTCGTATGGTGCGGACACTTCGCCTTGTAATCTTTTTAAAACAGCGCCTTCGGTGATACCATTACTGGACATACCAGACGCACCGTATTTTGCACGTTGGGCCGCCAATGTCTTTTTTACCAAGTTTGTTTTTTCTGCTTCATCCGCAGCTATTTTTGTCAGTATTTCTTTGCGTTCTGACTTAGCCGCTTTTTTTGCATCTTTATAATCCAAGATTTCTGTTACATCACTTACAATCTGTCCCATTTTTTATCCTTTGTTTTTTGTTATATGTTATACCAGCCATGCACAGTAACTGATAAAACCGTCACAGGCATTGGTTCTGAACCATGTATTGTCCACATTGGTTCTATGGCATTTTTCATCGTTCCCAATAAATTAATTGAAACATCACCTGAATATCCATCTGATGACGCATCATAAACTTTGTTTGGTAACGTAATACGACGAGAATTTATTGATAAAGATTTTGTATCTATAACACGCGCAACAATTTTGCGTACTTTGATGCATGTTGCGTTATGATTTGATGTTCGCAACGGCAGTCCGGATGCGGTAAAAGAAAAGTTATACTTTCCAGAATCAACCAGTGCAGATTCATCAAAATATTCTAGATATATTGCATCATCACGATTAACGACAACATATGTTTTTCCACCGCATACTGTTACAGACATAAAACGACCATTTGTTTTATACGTTCCCCATGCAGATACACCCAATGATGCATTTTGATTTAGTACGGCCATATTACCGTTATCACATACAACAAATAACTGTCTGGTGTTGGCATTATATGTAACATCCAGTGGCGCACCCATCAAATGTTTTGACAATGCGCACAAATCATTTGCGTTATATTTTTCACCAATGTCATCAAGGCTAAGCTCACGTATATCATGACCGTTACCAGATATAAATACGGTTGAACCTTCTATCTTTTGTGGCGGCAAAAAGCGTTGCATATATGATCCCACAGACGTATGCTGTTTTATATCAACAGACGATGGTGTCAATGGTTTGTTCGATATCGCCCATTCGCCAGAATTAGTTAAAATCTGTAAGTTGTCACTGCTGACAACTGTGCAGATTTCTTGACGCTCTTGGGCAAGCAGTGATACAAATATCGCTTCGTCATCAAGACCTGTGCCGGAACTAAAATTCTTGTGATTTCCAACCTTGGACATCCATATACCACTGGGCCATGCACGTGAACCACCAAACACTAATCTATCCTGATGAAAAGTAATACTGCGTGGCCAACCACGACGATTACTGAACGCAGATTCATACCAATCAGATACAGGACTGTTCGGCATTGTGTATGTCGCATTGATATATGCAACGACCTGTGTTGGGCTGATATATTCAGTAATCTCCCATTGGTTATTCAGCAATTCCAAGCGTGTACCAACACTGTCTGGTGTCCAGAACTTTTCATTTGTCGTAAATGTTGCATAGTTATTACCTAATGAATGAGTGCCAATTGTTATACGAATATCCGCAGAATCATCAAATCGCATAAACGGCATATTGAATGTCATATTTGTATTTCTTTCAAAATAAAATACAGATAATCTGAATGCCGTACCTTCACGTTGCAAAACATATGGACGATAATCCGGATGAACAAATATCATTGTACCAAAACGCTGGGCATACTGTAGTGATGACAACGCATCATATGGCCAAGGTGTATCTAACTTTTGATAATATTCGTTATTGTAATATACAGTTATTTTATAATCTGTCATCACAATAACATAGTCTTCGTTATCAGCAACAGAAAAACTGATTATTCGTGCAGGGCCTGACAATTTTGCAACAGATGATAAACCTGGCCTGCGAGATATTGCACCACTGGACAACACATCCATATTTTCCAGTTTGGACAATCCATTTATATTATCACGCGAAAAAAATTCTGGGGAAACTTCGCCATCTGCAAATGAGTTTTGTGTTTTTATAAAATTTGCCATTATGTCCCCCCTATTAAAATCTGGAACTGATTAAAGAAAAATCTGATATTGTGCCACCACTTGATGTCGAACTGTCTATAAATTTTGCATTTTGTAATTCAGATTCATACAATGCAACCAACATTCTAAACACTGTTTGGTCACCCAACAGCGGAATACAAAATTCCATTGCCAAGCGTGTCGCAACCAGTGATGCAAAATAACTTGGGAATCGTTCTGTTGCTGTTTTAACAATTGCAACAATGTATGTTACATCTGTGTCAGATACAACTTTATCACCCATGATTTGACCGTTTGATTTCAATACACGCAATACATTTGATGGTATCAAAAAATTATCATCTGTATTTTTTACCAAGTCTATTTGCTGGGTTGCAAAACGCCATGGATGCAATGACAACAAAGAATCAACAACTGTATCAAACAATGTTCGCGACAATTGGGCAGCCGCACTATCATCTGTCAAAGATTGAATTGGTGCTTCACCCAGTTTTAACAACGCCATTGAACATAAGTCTATCTTGGTAAGCATATTTTCGACTCCTTAATTAATATTGTTATGTATAAAAAATCAGGTCGGCAAAATTACCGACCTGAATAATATAAGAAAGCATATTTAAAGTTATGCCAATGCAACTGTGGTTACATTTAATTCTGTGATATTGATTTTCTTTATCGCAGTATTATCAGATGCATTGATAATAATGATATCACCAATATTCATCAATGTTTTAACGCTGTTAAAATATCCGTTTGCTGTGATTGTTGACAATGTTTCAGCCGCACTGTAATGCCACAATGTAAATCCGTTTGCATATGCAATAACTGACAAATTTTTATTTTGAAATGCCATGTTTTTTCCTTTTGTTAATTATTTTGATTTTTATTGTGTTTTACTTATGCAGATTGCACATCAGAACACTTAACACGAACAATGCCTTCGTCATCAATTAATACAGCGCCTTGGGACATGCTGTTGCTGATAAAGTGAGCCGCACGTTCACCATGCCAAGAAATATCTGTTTTAACTTCTTGACCGCATGCATGACCAACACTGGATGCATGATATATAAAGCAATCACGATTTGTTCCATTAACTGGCAAACCATTATACAGAACCCATGTAATACCCAGCCATTTGCGTGCTTCGAAACCATTTACCAGTGGTGATGCATCGCCAACATAATCAGCAGATACAAATTCATCCATTGATAACAGTTCATTCCACTGATGTACACCAACAGCTGCAAAACGACGACCGTCATCTGGGACATCGTTTGTATTTAAAACTTCAACCGCAGATAAAATTAAATCTTTGGTTAAACCTGTTGTATAATCACCAACATTTGCTGTTGCTGCATTCATTGCGCCAACAATCAATTCGTCTGTTTTGCGCCCCAACGCATATGCACCAGCAGATGCAACAACACGACGTTCATCAACATTAATTTTCAATTCATCCAATGCATCAACCCAATCACCTGCATAATAATCTTGTAACAAGCATTCCACAGGTTCATGATTCAAATTCATCACAGGTACAATACCATGACGTGATTTTGTGCTGGCAGTGCCACGACCAACCTTTTGGAACGTTGTAGATGCACCAACAACACCTGATTTGCTGCGAACTGTTGAACGCAGCTTTGTGCCCATTTGCTGATAAGCCAAATGAACATCTGCTTCGAATTGTTTTACGAATACATTATCTATTGAAATAGACATACAAAAATCCTTTTGTTAAAAAATTAAACATTTATGCAAAACGCATATCAGATTTTGTGTTTTGGTTATGCAAATAATGCGCCATAAAAACAAAAATTATTCGGGTCTGTAATAAATACAGATTGTCCTTTAAAAAATATCAGTCAGACTGTGCACAAAAATCTGACTGATACTTTTATAAAAACAGGGTCTGCGAATTCACAGACCCTGGACATATAAAAACCCCACCATTATTGGGGAATTATATTATTTTTTCTTTGCACATGCTTTCTTTGCACATGGTTTTTTTGCAACTGGTTTTGCAGCTACTTTTTTTGCAGGTGCTTTTTTTGCAACTGGTTTTGCAGCAGCTTTTTTAACAGCTACTTTTTTTGCAACTGGTTTTGCAGCTACTTTTTTAACAGCTGCTTTTTTTGCAACTGGTTTTGCAGCAGCTTTCTTAACAGCTACTTTTTTTGCAACTGGTTTTGCAGCTACTTTTTTAACAGCCGCTTTTTTTGCAACTGGTTTTGCAGCTACTTTTTTTGCAACTGGTTTTGCAGCTACTTTTTTTGCAGGTGCTTTTTTTGCAGCTGGTTTTGCAGCTGGTTTTTCTGCTACTTTTTTTGCAGCTTTTTTCTTAAACAAGAACATTCTTCTCTCCTATTGTTTTGAAGATAGAACAAACCTTTTTTGTTCTTGTTTTATATTTTATATTAAATATGTTTCATAGTAAAGCAGAAAGTGATTTTTTTTCGTTACGAATATAATTTTTTAAATCCATTTTCTATTTTTCTGATATATTCAACATCGTTATCACGCCAGTATTTTGGGTCGCGCATCATACGTCGTAAATCAGAATCAGTTAAATTTTGCGTTTCGTTTTTATCTGTTTTTACATCAGGTTCCATCGATTGCATCATCTTGTACACGCTTTGTATTCCCTGGGGTGTAGCGCACAACGCATCAAATGCATCACGTGGCAAAAAGCGTTCACCAAATACATTTATTGCGCGTAATGCATCGTTCATTTTATCAACACCACCAAAGAAATTTTTTAATTCATTTATTGCGACACTTTCATCTTGCACAGAAAATAATTCTGAAATTATTGGTGATAAATATTCGTTTGCAATATTATAAATTTTTTCAACTTGTGTTTTTGTTAATCCAATTTGTAAAAATTGTTCACGTAAATTTTCATCATCATATAAATCATTTTTTGGATATTCAGACGCATTTTCTGGAACACCAATTGCACGATTAAATTTTCGTTTTGCTTCATCATCAGAATTTTCGTTTGGCACAGATATCATTGTTCCAATCTTTTTTTCTAGTTCTGTGTATGATTTAATTAAAGATTCAGAATTTAATGTTCCATCTTGGTTTAAAAATTTTTCTGGTATGTTATCCATTACTTTGTTCCTTTTGTTTCATTTGATTTACGCAAGAAATAAATTCCACCCAATGTAAAAATTGCTTGCAACGTTGCAAATATATCCGTATCACCAACCAAGTATGCAGCCAATGCAGACAATATCCCTGTTGCAGAAATTATATATGTGCGATATCCAGACAGATAACCGCCTTTGATTATTCTTTTCATATGCAACACCTATAAATAAAACAACAAGCCGTCAACATCATCAATATATCCAAGTGCGGTTGCCCACTCTGGAATAATATCTGCATGATGAAATTTTGTTGCACCATGACACGAATCCGGTAATCCGCCAGCCAGCATTCGCGATGTCACACGAACACACATTTCAAATTTACGGCTATTCATACACTCGTTCAAACAAACTATTTTATTTGAATCATTGAAAATAGTTTTATCAGATATAATTTCTGATATTGTTGTTCCCGTTTTATCTGATAGATTTTTTATCATTGATGTTAATGCTTCGACAACGTGTAATGATGTCGCACCTGTTTGTTCGTACACAACGCGCGCAACACGATAAGACAGCGTTGCATGCATATCTGTATTTTTTATCAGTCTAAGCTGCATAGCGAATACCTTTTGGGTTATAAAAAAATCCCACGCAAAAAGCATGGGAAATAAAAAAACCACACAATCGTGTGGATACAATTTGTCCTGTTTACGTGTATGATAATATCACAAATTCAGCACAATGTCAAGAACTTTATGCACAATCCGCAGATTTCCGGGATTTTCACACAGTTATCTCATCACCATATACCAATAAATATCGTGAACCACGTCGCAAAACCAGCGCACCATTTTCATTTATTCCAATCAATTCTGCCATTTCACCTTGGTATTTCACAGGCTTGTTTATACACGCAGCCAGTTCTGTCCATCTGGCACGTACTGCACGAAAGTCTGCACGACGCCATTTATCGACATTCCGCATCAATCTGTTTAACAATTCATTCATTGGAATTTCAGAATAATTATCCAGTTTGGTTGTCTTGTATCTGTCAACTGTTGGATTAGAGTTCACGTTAATTCCAATTCCAACAACAACGAATCGACCTGTATATTCAATTAAAATACCCGCAATTTTTTTATTATCAACCAAGATGTCATTTGGCCACTTAATCGTTGGATGTACACCAAAGGATGCAATTGTTTCAGACACAGCCACCGCAATCGCATACGACAGACGTGCATCACGTTCCGGACATTCAAAAATAAAACTGATATACAAGTTCCCATGATGCGACACCCACGTCCTGCGATAACGCCCACGTCCTGCAGATTGCGCCGCCGCCAATACCGCAGTCTTATCTGTTGCGCGTCCCGCATTGATTAATTCATGTGCATAATCTTGGGTACTTGGGATTTTATCAAAAGATATCAATTTATAGTTTGCCAATGCTGTACACCCCATTGTTATTTTGTATAAATTCACGTCCATATGTGCGCCGCAACTGATAAATAGCAGTTTCAACTGCATGTGTTGATGCATCTGGCGCATACCCCAACGCATCTTTTAATTGCGAGATGGTCAATCCACCCGTTTTATACAAACAGCTTAAAATATTTGCCTGAACACGCGGCAATATTACGTTTTTCCCGAAAATTTTAGATATAAACGCACTGTTATCAGATGCGTTTAATAACAAAGACTTTAATGCCACAGGGGATAAAACATCGGAAATTTCTAAATCATCAAAATTTATATCCAACACAGAAGGCGCATCCAAGACACACGCGCCCAAATCAACCAGTATTTGTCGCCATACAATATCTGATGTATATATACGAATACCTGACAGCATATTATTATGGTAATGTATAGCCATCAAATTGTCCAATAAAAAAACCATACCAGTATTAAACCGATATGGTTTTTGGGTTAAGTTCCCCGTTGCACAAACTGTTAATCGCGGCCACCTTCTGGTGCTGGATTAATAAACTTAGTAAAATCTTCGATTCTGGCACCTGTTGACGACAGAATTTTTGAAATACTGTTTGTTGACGGCCAACGTGGTTGACCTTCTTTGGACCAACGTTTACTTCTGTTAAAGGTCGTTGGATCCAGACCGCTGCACTTTGCCAAACCAGAACAAGACATTCCATGTTCCATGGCAAATTTTTCTATGGCATGCCAGACATCATCGTGTGTCATTTTTTTCTCCCTTGTTATAAAAAACAAACACTAGAATTTACTTTTGTTATCTAATGTACATTGATTTTATTCCAGAATACCCGCATATTACAACAAGTACCATTTCCTAGGAAAACAAATCATTTTTACACACGACAATAAATACAAAAAAATTTTTTGACAAAACACTTGACGAATCGATTTTTGTGTACTATATTCTAATTCGTCAAAGGGATAAAACCCGATGATCAGATGGAAACATCTGTGGGGACCAGAGGTTCAGACTCCCTCCTACATTCTCTCTCCTCTGGACTCTGGGCCCCAAGATTTAGTTTAGAGTGTCCAATTTCTTTTTCTCCTTTCCTTCCTTTCGGGACACTCGGAAATACCGCCGGCGACGGCGGTGTTTTTTTACTTGTATAAAACCAATATCTAATATAAAATACACATTGATATCAGGAGACTGATGTCGGGGTGTGGAAACCCTGTAATTTACAGCAACCTTGTTCGGGTTGACATTACTCCAACCGTTGGTTGGAGGGCTGGTGGAATATGAAGAATACACCGCACTATTTTCTGTAAATTATAGTTTCCAACCTCCAACCACTTTCGTTTTTGTCAGTGGTTTTTTGTTTAGGCAAATGGGGGAATGACATATGTGGAAGATAATATTGCTTTTATATTCTTTTATACCGACCACTACCTTGGCGGCAGTTGCATCAACCAATTATGTCAAAGGGGCAATCGATACAAGGGTTGGCATTGATAAATCTACCAATCAAACATTGGCTGGCACATATAATGTGTCTGGTACTATGACTGTCCCAACCCCACCTTTACCAGCGGTGGAATAAAATGAAGCGGTTATTGTTTACTATATTTTGTATGTTATTTTGCGGTGTGTGTAATTCTGCCCAGATTGTAAATGTAGAATACATACACAA
>JAZQUA010000023.1:0-3198 GCA_045631065.1 Candidatus Enterousia sp.
ACCCAAAATAAAAATCCCCACATCAGCGGGGATTGTTGTTTTTAGAACTGGGTTGTTGTGCATTCACGAATTGGCTCTCCCCATGTTTCACAATACCGATCAAGTCGGAGGCCAAGCGGTCTTAGGAAGACAACACTTAGCTACAACTCCTTGGCTCACAGAACGACATGGCTACGATCCGACTTACCCAAAATAAAAATCCCCACATCAGCGGGGATTGTTGTTTTTAGAACTGGGTTGTTGTGCATTCACGAATTGGCTCTCCCCATGTTTCACAATACCGATCTCCAAACATAGGTGCCTTGGTCTTGGAACAATGAGACGCAACAACGCATTTCTCGCACGTTAAATCTGTCGGATTAAAGACAGTTGTAATATCTTCTTTGTAATTCCAATACTCAACAGAACGTTGGCCATTATACTCATGCACCTGCGACATATCATATGTATCTTTATTATTTATCGCATCAGAGATTCCAGCCCCAACAGTCGCGATTGTAGCAACTGCACCAACAGAACCAATAACAGCTGCTGCAACCCCAGCAGAAACTACAGAAGCAGCAGTGGCAGCAGTAGCTGCAGCTGAAGCAGATGCGGCAGCAGCAGTTGAAGCAGCTACACCACCGACAGAGGAAGCAAATGTTGAGAAAGCCGCTGCGGCCGTTGCCGTAGATGCAGCTGTAGTTGCCGCAGTTTGTGCTGCTGCAAGTCCACCAACAGCAGCAAGCGAAGCAACACCACCAACACCAAAAGTACAAACCGTAACAGCAATCGTTGCCAATACTATAAAAGCAATCATCAAAGCACCACCAACACTGGATGGTGGTTCTGTACTTTTTGGCAACGCTGACATTTCTGCCATACTGACACATGATTGGCGTGCAATTTCACGGTATTTATCTTTGAAATTTTCACCCTTTATCGCCGCCTGGCGTTCTGAAATTTTTAAATAATCTTTCAGCGAACGTTCATTATACCCATCATACTTTGCATAATAATTTTTCTTGGCCCGGTTCAGCATTTTTGTTGCAATCAACGCACGTGTATTTTGTGTAATATTTGGAAAACGTGCAATCTGTTTAAAATCATACCCATCAATTTTACGCCCGTTCATACATGCAGATACAGTTGGATCTGATTCAATCGCTGTAATAACAGTGTTTAAATTATTCTGTAAACCGTTTATTTCCGATTCCAGACGTGACAATTGTTCATCCGTCAAAACTTCTTTACGTTCTTGTAACTTAGAAACATAATTATCAAGCCCAATATATTTTCCATCCAAACCAACAGATATCGATTCCCAATAAATCGGCACATCTATCATCACAGCATACGGTGTAACAGGTCCCAATTCGCCAGACTTTGAATATTCCACACGACCTAATTCTTTGTCTGATATCAAATCAGTATCGCGAACACAATGATTAGTAAACACAACACCATCGGTATACAACTGATATTCACAAATCTTGTAATCCAGTGATGTTGTACCAATTGTGTCCAAATTCACCAAACTGCCACATTCCAAATTTTCACCACATACACGTTTTGCAGCTGCATCAACTGCTGCCTGACATGTCGCCAACAATTCATTATCAATATTTAAAACGATGCCTTGGACAACATTATTTAAATTTTCGTAAACCGCGTTAGATGTCAATTCTTTGTCATGAACACTTTGGCATCCTGTTAGTTTATCATATGGGCACATTCTGATAATTTGTTCTGTACTTAAACCAACACACTGTGAAAAATCGTCCCCACACCTATTTTCATCTGTCAAACACTCTTTCACTTCTGTCGTACATGCATCAACCTTCATCGCAGCAAGACGCGCCAAAACATAATCCCAAATATCTGATTTACGCGCAGCATTTGCATCTGTACTGTCCACACCACATGCATCAAGTGGCCCCTTACAAACATTCAACATAGTTTCTGGTCTTGACAAGCACATATCATAAGAACCATCAGGATCATTTGGATCGATAGTATCTTTACAAGCCTTTTGGAAGCAAGCAGAGATATTACCGATACAGTCTTGTCTTGCATTATCTTCTGCGATGATTTCAGCGATTTTTAATTGTGGCGCAACTTCTTTTAAGAAAGTATCCCAAACCTGCGAAGCCACCTTGGTACATTGTTTTGTAACGGATTCACAAATAGGCTTTTTGGCATCCAACATATCATAAGTAGAAGCGGATATTTCGATTGTAGAGATAGCCCCTTGAATAAAATAGTTTTTTGATTTTTTAGAAGTAGACTTATTAGTATTAGTAGCGTCCATAGCAGAAGTGGTGGCACACTTTGAAAAAGTAACTCCACATCCTGCTGTTGTCTGCATACATTCTTTGAACTTTATTGTACACTGACCCAGATCATATTTGTTTGCATCCTTTACAGATTCCAATGCAATTTTACGCAAGCTGCCTTCGGCTTCGCGCATTCTATTCTTTGCTTCGGCCCGTTTTTGCTTTAACGCATTATCATATGCGACACAATCACCATTTATCTTTCCAGAATACATCGCGGACAAAATTGACATTTTATCTGCACACTGTGGAATTTGTTGAGCACACGTATCATGCGCAGTCTTTTTAAGCACAGCACCGACATCATTACCCGACAAAACATTTTTAATGTCGATTTTATTCTCGGTTGCTAAACTTCCCAGGCTAATTGCATCACTTCCTTCGACAGTTGCCTTGATTGTTTCAGCACCAAGTGCTGCAATTTTATATGATTCAGCATCCAGCTCTTCTATTTCTTTTACAATTTTATCAAAAGTCTTGTATTTATCACTGCACACACATCTGCCACCGCTTGCATTTTCAATAACACAAAAAGTATCCATACAACCATTATATAAATCTTGACATTCTTTATCTATGGCCGTATTTTGCGCCGCACCCAAAACCTTGGTACCTGTACCAACGACACTTTGTGTTGTTGCAGCACGCGCAGACACCGTTGGCCCCTTGGCAGCAGTAGCAGCCGATGACGCGCCACCACGTGCAGCCGTTGTACGACCAGCTGTTTTTGTCACTGTTGAACCCGCCGCCTTTGGCGCTGTTTTCGCCCCAGTTGCAGCACGCGCAGACATTGTTGGTCCCTTAGCAGCAGTCGTAGTCGCCGTTCCAGCGCCACCACGCCCTGCCGTTGCACGACCACCACGCGCAACAGGTGCTGCAACAG
>JAZQUA010000024.1:0-7849 GCA_045631065.1 Candidatus Enterousia sp.
AGCAAAGAAGTTGTACAGTTGAAAAACGCTGAAACTGGCGTATTCTATATTACAACAAAAAATACCAAGTCTGAAAATACAGCTGGTAAAATGAAATTCCGTAAATATGACAAAAAATTGCGCAAGCATGTCGTGTTCACAGAAGCAAAAATGCCTCACTAAACATTGTGTTGCATTTGTGTTCAAAGTTTAAAATCCCCCGATTGGGGGATTTTTTTAGTAGCAAGTGGTTATCCGTCTTCGCTGTCGCTACGCCAAGACTTTGGTGCTGGAATAATAAAAACAACGTCACCCCAGCGAAGGTTTGGGGCCACTCTGTTCGTATACAGTGGATACCGACCTTCGTCGGTATGACGGTTTTTTTGTGGGGATTTTATTGCTTGTTTTATCGTTTTGCATAAAATTTTCGACAAAACACTTGACTTTACATATAAAATATATATAATTTGCATAAACTTTTCGTCAAATCGCGAAAATAAGTTCAATAAAACAAAAAAAAAAGACAAGAGAAAGAATATGAGCACATTTGCAATCTTTCAAACTGGCGGCAAACAATATCGCGTTGCAAACGGCGATATTATCAAGGTTGAAAAACTGAATGCCACTGGTTCCGTTGAATTCGACCAAGTATTGATGGTCGGCGACAAAGTTGGTACACCATTCGTTGAAGGTGCCAAGATTGTTGCAGAAGTAATTGAACAGAAACGCGCTGACAAAATTTTGGTTTTCAAGAAAAAACGTCGCCAAAATTATCGCCGTACAGCCGGCCATCGTCAGTTCATCACTGTTCTGAAAATAACAGATATCAAAGCCTAAGGAGTTTAAACTATGGCACATAAGAAAGCTGGTTCGGCATCTACGAACGGACGCGACTCTGCTGGACGCAGATTGGGCGTTAAAAAAGCTGGTGGCAGCCGTGTTATCCCAGGCAATATCATTATTCGCCAACGCGGTACATCTGTACACCCAGGCTTGAATGTTGGTATGGGTAAAGATCACACAATCTTTGCTAAAATCGCCGGCATCGTAAAATTCAAAAAGGGTAATGGCGACAGAAAAACTGTTTCTGTTATCCCAGAAGAAGCAAAATAATAAAAATCCCCCAATCGGGGGATTTTTAGTCCTGAACAAAAAAAGAAAATATTATGCTACCAAAAAACACAACTTCTTTTGACATGGCGCGTTTCCTGTTGATGTTGGATGAAATACATACAGAAGATTTGCCACACCTGTTTAAATTCCATAAGTTATGGCCGACATTATATCACACCATATACATACACGAACAACACGCAAAAGAAAATAAAATTAATCAATTAAGATTTAAAAGACAAAAGCTGACTATAAAGATTATAGAAACAAAACAATCTGATGCGGCTGATGATGTCAAAAATCGTAAAATCGCACAGTTGCAGTCTTATATAAGAAATATCAACGGCGAATTACACAAATTAGCGCGATAAAAACCCCCCAATCGGGGGATTTTTATTGTATATATAATTTTAACGAATCTAAATTCAATTTTGTTGAACCAAATTTATCTGATAAATTGATTTCTCCGGTCATATAACAATCTGTTTTTTCGTCAGCGCCCACAGCACTTTGAAATGGTGCAGGACAGTTTTGTTTTTCATTTCGTTTAGAGCTGCTGCAATCACAATATGTGTTGTTTTTACCCGCCCCTTCGCCACCGCATGCATCATATTTTACATACAACGTAGTTGGATTTTCGGTTTTATCCCATTTTTTACCTGATACAGCCACCAGTGCTTTTGTACTGGCATCATATGTATAATAGCGTGTACCCACAGAATCTTCTAGCCCTGTTATAACATATCCAGCTTTACACGGAACGACATAACTACTTAAATTTTTTAAAGTGTCATCGTATTTTATCTCTATAGTATCTGTTGGGAGAGTTCCACCAGCACCACCATTAACATCAATTTTAAAACCATATGTAATGGCTTGGCACGTAGCGGTATATGAATTGCTGTCACTTGTCTCAGGAAACGTTTTTAAACCATTCGACGCCCCATCTTGACTGTAGCCTGTTTTACAAGTCACAGTGAATACACACTTATTTTCTGCTGTTGTTGACGCTGCAACACACGATTGTACCCCGGTGGAAGCACTACACGTACACGCATCATATGCTGCAGTAAATTGACGTGTTCCTGTATCGTCGTCACTAAACATAGTGTTAGTCATATTTCCTGTCTTTGCACCGCTTGCATTAATCACTTCCTTGTTAGTATCTGAGCAGGTCCCCTTACAAAATCCCTTGAATTTGTATTTATTACAAACGGGCAACACTGTAAGTTGCGAAAAAGTTGCCCCTCCTTGTGTGGTTAGATACCATCCAGTGTCGTATTTTTCGTATATTTTGTTTGGTGTCGCAGAACAAGCCACTGTTGTCGTACCACTCGTACACGTGGTTGGATGGGCCGCGCCGTCCGGACATGTATCGTTTAGGGTAACTTCATAATATTTTCCAGTCCAATTTGCGTTAAAATTTACAGTCTTACCGCTCTCATAATGCAGGTTTTTAAACTTTGTTGTGGCTGTTGTTGCAGTTGTTCCTGTATGTCCTGCTCCATTTATATAATGTGTATCACCACTAGACATACCACTAATACTCCAACTTGCAAACGTATAGTTTTTTCGTGTTGGGTTACTTACAGTAAATTCAGTGTCATAGTTTGCAGTTGTTGGATGACTGGTACCAGCACCAAATGATCCACTATTTAAAATATAATTTATATTATATGTATTTGCAGTCCAGCTTGCGGTAAGGGTTATGTTACCAGTTGTCTGATCCCATTTGCGTACAGAGTTACCATTTGTATCATAATATTTAATACTTTGATAATAATAGCCGTTAAAAGTAAATCCCGTACGTGTTGGCGGTGTAATTTTTGGCATATCTGCATCATAAGTTGCCGTTACAGATACATCACCGCCAGAACCTCCATTTTTATTAAAAGATACTGTAGTAGTTTTTGCTATACATCCGTTCTTGGAACTGTTTAGTTCATAGCCAGGGTTATTACATATTATAGTTTTATAATTACAGGCAGGGAACGTACCCTTACCACCAGAGGTGGCTTCTGCATATTGATAATATTGTTGCTTGTACCCATTCGTAATGGATACATTCGGACAAATAACATAACAATCGGTAAGTTCATCAGACCCTAATGACGAATTTACAGTGCGTCCATTTGCACCACTTATTATATCAGAATCACTACATGATGTCCAACCCCATCCATCCGTTGTTGTTCCGTATTTCATCTGTGCACCGGGACAAAAACCACCCGAATGACATTTTACACTCGAACCTGCTTGGTACTCATATCCGGCAGGAATTGAATAATAACACTGACTTTTTGCTGTTGCTTTTTCAGGGCTGACAGGATGTGTACTTGGACACTTGTTATTGGTATTTAAAGCAGTGGTTCTTTCTGGGCAATAGTAACCTGATGTGCAGTTATTTAATGTTTCTGGGTCAGGACAATAAGAACCCGCGGGGCACGGGTATGGATATGCAGAGCCAGTTGGACAGTAGTCGCCAGTAGAACAAGCCACTTGTTTCGCGGTACCATATTCACAATAATTTCCTGCTTCACACGCATAGCAAGTTGTCGATATTGGATGATAACAACCTGCTCTTTCTTCGCAGTTTGTGCCAGCGCCTTTACAATCTCCGCGTTTACAATAATTGCCTGTAGCATACTCTGAAGTCCATGCGCAGCCATTTAATGCATTACAACCAGTTCTTGTCGTATAAGTTGCACAGGTTGTGTAGTCTACCACATCGTCTCTACGAGCATAACCAAATGCATTGTTTGAAATATGTACATTTATTATAACGGTTGTGATCAATAAAAATATCTTTAAGAAACGCATTCTTCCCCCCGATGCAATAAAAAAACCACTTAATTTCTTTCAAGTGGTTGGAGGTTCGAAACTACATCTAACGAAATAGCGGGCTTATTCGATATATTCACCGCCCTTTACCCCCATGGTTGGAGTTTTTTTACGTTAGATAAGGGTTTCGACGCCCCAATATCAGAATCCCTGATATCGTTTTTTAGTGTAAAATATCAATTATATATTTGCAATAAAAAAATCCCCCAATATTTGGGGGATAAAATTTACTTTCCAAATTTTCCACTGCGCGGGAAACCAACTGGGACTGTGCGGCCTTGGGATGCGCGCTTGCCACGCCATGGCGCCCAATTGTCCATCTTTGTCGTGCCACGACCAGTTGTCCAGCCAAAACCATCGCTTTCATTAAAGAACATTATATCCAAGATATATGTCCGTTCAGCATTATATTTCTGCAATATTACGCCCTTGCCACGCGACATTTCTGGAATTTCAGATGTTGCAAATATCAACAATTTATCATTTGAACCAGACATTGCAACCATATCACCAGATACGCATACGCACATATGCGCAGTATTCTTGCCATCAATGTTCATTACCTGTTTGCCGTTTTTCGTCTGGGCCAGACAGTTTTCACCAGATATCACAAATCCGTTCCCATGACGCGTTGCCAGCAAATATTTTGCATTTGTATCCAGCACGAATGCATTAACAATTTCTTCATCTGCACCAATATCCGCCATCATACGCACAGATTCACCAAATCCACGTGCAGATGGCAAATCATTTGCAGATAATGTGAACATTTTGCCACTGGATACAAACAGGTTTATCTTGTCTGTTGACATCGCGTGGAATGCAGATTGTAATTCGTCACCTTCTTTGAATTTCATATCCAGCGCATTCAAGTCCAAGTGCCCCTTGGCCGCGCGTATCCAACCCATAGTAGATAAAATAATTGTAAGTGGTTCTTTTTCGATAAATTCATCCGCATTTACAACAATTTCTTCTGTTTGTTCTGCCCATGTTGTACGGCGACGACCCAACTTAGTTTTTTTATCGTATGTCTTTTTAATATCGTTAAACCATGCCTTTAACTGTTCATTTTGGGCATCTTCACTGGCCAACAATGCCTGTAATTGTTTTTGCTCTTCGCGCAGTGCGGCATCTTCGCGTTTGATTTCCATTTCTTCCAATTTACGCAAAGAACGCAGGCGTGTGTTTAATATGGCTTCTACTTGTACTTCGGTCAGGTTGAATTCCGCCATCAAGACAGCCTTGGCATCATCTTCGTTTCTGATGATTTCAATTACCCTGTCCAGATTCAGATATACAACCAGCAACCCGCCCAAGATTTCCAATCTGCGCGCAATATTATTCAAACGCCATTGTGTACGACGGCACAAAACATCTTTTTGATGCGCAATAAATTCGCGCAAGACATCGCCAATTGGCATTACACGTGGTGCGCCATGTGAATCAATCACATTAAAGTTCATATTAAAGCGATATTCTAAATCTGTCATCGCAAACAAGTGCGCCATCATTTTATCCGCAGGGATATTGCGCGACTTTGGCGTGATAACAATACGAACATCTGTGGTCGATTCATCGATAATATCATCAACCAATGGCAACTTTTTCGCATCAATCAGTGATGCAATTTGTTCAACCAACTTTGACTTTACAATACCGTATGGGATTTCAGATACCACAACCTGCCAGCCGCCACGTTCCAGATTTTCAATTTCCCATCTGGCACGAATACGGAACGCACCCTTGCCCGTATCATAGTTCTTTACAATCGTTTCAAAACCATCGATTAAAATGCCACCTGTTGGAAAGTCAGGCCCAATCATTTTTTTCATAATCTGGGCAGTTGTCGCATCAGGTTTATCCACAACCAGATTCAGGGCATCACACACCTCGGCCACGTTATGGGTTGGAATATTTGTTGCCATACCAACCGCAATACCCATACCACCATTTGCCAATAAATTTGGAAATGCACCCGGCATAACCACAGGTTCCAGTGTCGTACCATCAAAGTTCGGCATCATATCAACACTGTTTTCATCCAACCCTTCCATAATCAGCATGGCTGCTTCGGTCATTTTGGATTCTGTATAACGATATGCCGCTTGGGGGTCACCGTCAATATTACCAAAGTTCCCCTGGCCATCAATCAATGGATAACGCACAGAAAAATCCTGGGCCAAGCGCACCATCGCGTCATATACAGAACTGTCCCCATGTGGGTGATAATGACCCAACACGTCACCGACAACCGTTGCACACTTACGAAAAGCGGCATTTGGCGACAATTTCTGACGCAACATAGAATATAAAATACGACGATGTACAGGCTTTAACCCGTCACGAACATCAGGCAACGCGCGTGACACAATCGTACTTACTGCATACGACAGATAACGTTCAGACAACGCATCTGATAACTGTTGTGAATCAATATTTTCGATAATTTCTTTACTCATAGCATTAAAAATTTAGAACATTTGAAAAAAAATAACAACACAAAAATTCGCCCTGCATTTTATTATCTTTTGAATTTTTTTTACATGTATGTTATAATCAAATCGAACCTGATGGGAATTAGGTTTGACACAAAAAACACATATGACATCAAAAATATTTTGGATTTTTTTATTATATTTACCTGCCGTATCATATGCAGATAATTCAAACACATTTGATATCGCGTTTAAACAATGGGCATCAGACAATAATTGGGGAACCAATGTTTGTCAGCTATCAAAGGAACAAATGAATGCGATGTTTTTTGAATATATGAACGCAAATAAAATACTCAGCTCTTTTGGGATACATTGTTCTATTAAACCAAAATTAACCAATGAAGAGCCTGTACCAACAACAAACGATACAACTCCCACAGAAATGTCCACAACAGAAGCATGCAAATATTGGAACGGCACAATGTCATCTGATGGTAAATGTACCGGAACATCTGGGATGTTATGGGTAACACAGTGGGATGATGCCACAAAAAGTTTTTCTTGCATACTAAAAGTGGTCGACCTTCAACAAAAACACCCAGACCAAACAAAATTAATCAATATGTACCGAGAGGAAACATACGATGCTTCTGGTCAGCCGTACGATTTTGTTAGTGACCTACAATGGAACAAAGACTTACAAAAATGCACATCTGCCCCGGAACGCCAATGTATCAATGACGGGAACACATATGATTATTATGACAACCTTTGCCTGTCACATAAATACGACCAAGAAAAATGTAAATCTGTCGGCGGTATATTTTCTATAAAAGATGGAGAGTCAAATTGTGACTGCACACTGGGAGATAAATCGTTTCATTGGGATTCGGGCGGCACGTGCGAATACATATCAGGGACTTATTCTAAATCCAAAACACAAAGTTTTGAATCGGACAACAGTAAATACGCAGAATATTGCATACACAAACAACTAATAAAAACAGACTTGTTCAATGGCACAATCAAAGAACTGAGTTGCACAAACAAATAAAAAATCCCCAAACGGGGATTTTTTATTTAGTGATTATTTCCAGTACGCGCGGCACGACATCATCAATCGCAACACGCACCTGTTCCATTGTATCGCGATAACGCAATGTGACTGTGTTATCTTCCATTGTCTGGTGGTCAACAGTGATACAAACCGGTGTTCCAATTTCGTCATGTCTGCGATAGTTCTTACCGATATTACCAGAATTTTCCAATTCAATGCGTCCAATACCCAATTTACGCAAACGCGCCACGATATCGTTCGAAATGTTTAACAGTTCTGGAACATTACGTGCCAATGGGATAACCGCAGCCTTGACAGGCGACAGCGCAGGCTTTAACTTTAAAACAGTGCGTGTTTTACCATCGCCCAGATCTTCTTCATTATAAGCCTCTAACATAACGGCCAACATCGCACGATTTAC
>JAZQUA010000025.1:0-7038 GCA_045631065.1 Candidatus Enterousia sp.
TTTTGGTTGGGGCGCACGGGTCCCAGACAACTGTTTAAAAACCTTAGAAAATAAATGTTTTTCGGTTTTTTAAACTAATATTTTGCTAGTCTTGACTGACACTTTGCTTTACACATTTGATTATACCACAATAAATTAAAAAGCACAGTATTTTTTACAACCAGCGCACCCAGAAATAATATTGAATTTATACCTATTTTAGGTTAAGATTAAATCAGAATCCAAGAAGTTGGGTTCGGGGCTGTGATAAGCCCATATACGTTCGGTGCGAAAGCATCGTTATTTAGATATATCGGTGTTTTTGCGCCGTTATTATCCCTGACTTTTATGTCGGGGGGCTGTTGGTTATATAATACGGGAAACCGGAAAACCACAGAGTCATTTAACGTATATGATTTATCAACTCCCCGACCGCCAATTTCTATGGCGGTTCATTTTTTACGTAAAAAAGGATACTCAACATGAAAAAAATAGCTTTATTAACATCACTTTTGGCGTTGGCTGCATGTGGTGGCGGTTCCGGTTCAGGTGGACATTCAAGTGGTGCTGGGTCAAATATTACCCCAGGTGCCCCAGATATTTTGGCGCCATTAACAAACCTAACAGATGAAGAAATTGCATTGGCCCGAAATGCTACCAGCAGTCACGCAACGGTTAATAATGCAGATGATTTAATCGCACGTGCCCAGGCGGTTTATGGTGATATAACTGTATCCGAAGCGGATGTTTCGCGTTCCGCTGTTACACGTAATTCGACAAAAAAACATAATAACGATAAATTATCACGTGCTGAAAAACACTTTGAAAACGCACGTAAAATGCTGGGTGACAAAGACTGGTTTAAAGAAAACTTTGACAATATTTCAGAATCTGACTTTGCCAAAGCCTGCCAATTGTTAAATATAAAATTCGCAAATAAACAAGAATTTTTTGATAAATTAGACGATAAAAATTTCTGGAATGAACATCATCATAACGTTAATTCTGCCCACAACAAACTGACTATTGAAGATATGTACACAGGCGGTTTTAGCATGGGAACACAAATTTCCGAACTAGAAGTTCGTGTTAAAGATGTTTATTCAAGCGCAGAAGAAGCTGCTGAATGGTTGGCTGCATACGGTCTGGAATGGTCCGATATTACAGATAATACATATTTTGACGACATTGAAAAACCTATGGAAACAACACGTTTGTTGGTAGACAAGGAAACTGGCGATATTTCATTTGCAACATACTATGCCCCTGGCACGAATATGCATTATGAAATAGATGGTGAAGAAGATTCAGAAATACGCTATCTTCAAATCGACCAAGGAACAAACGGATGTTTAACTGGCACGCCTTGTGATTGCAGTTCTGAATATGGATGTTTGTTTAATAAAATCGTTTTCAGTAATATAAATAACTTTAAAAATGGCTATGCTGAATTTGTTGGTCCAGAAGGTGAATTTCATGTAACATTCCTGAATAATATTAATCAAGAAAATATCGGTTTGAAATATTCTGATATACTAGCGATTGATATATATCAAGATGGTGAATTGGTTGAGTCTGATTCCGAATTTATGGGATATGATTCCAAACGTATCAACATGGAAGATTTAGCCAAGAATAACAAAATAGAAGAAAAAGTAACATATTCTGGCAAAGCCATCGGGGCATATAATATAGCCGATGAATGGATAGAACTAAAGGGTGCAGACGGCAAAACTGCTGTCGGTGCAACATTGGAATTCGACCCAAATAGTGGCACGCCAACTGAAAAAATTCTTGCAAAGTTCTCTGAACTTGGTTGGTATGATATAAATGTTACAAAACAATATGACCAAGACGGTTTTGATATGTCGGCAACTAAAACAGAAGACTTCGACTCAGACCGTTTTGCAGATTCTGCTAATGGTTTAACCTTTGACCCATATTCTGGCGAATACAATGTTCAATATTATGGTGATAAATCATCTGAAGTTGCAGAAGAAGTTGTCGGAAACGTTCAAGGAAACTTTAATGTCCAGAATGCACAAGGCAGTGGTTCATCAACATTCCTTGGGGTTGACTTTACCTTTGGTGCAACGAAAGACAGACAATAATGAAACCAAAACTGTGGATTTATTGTTACATAGGGGTGCAATTATTTTGTACCCCTGTGTTTGCTGAACAAATCGAATTAAATGGTATGCAGTCTTTGACGATTGCCGATATGCTACAAAAAAATGGCGAAAACGATAAAGCCAAAACCACATATTATGCGCTGTTAAATGACCCCGATTATAGGGTCCGTACAGAATCTGTATTCAGACTGGCACAAATAGCCACCAACGAGCAAGATTATACCAGCGCAATTAAATATTATCTGCACATATTAAAATACTATCCAAATTCAGTTCTGGCACGTCTGGAACTGGCACGTGCCTATTTTATGAATGGCGATTATTCATTGGCCGAAGAACAATTTTTGTTTGCACGTGCCACGCCAAATTTACCCGAACCTATTGTAAAAAACATCGACACGTTTTTAACAGCAATACGAAAACAAAAGAATTGGTCGGTTGAATCATATTTTTCATTCGTTCCTGATTCTAACCTAAATTATGCCAGCGGTGCAGGCGAAGAATGTATAAACAGTTCATTTGGTATATTTTGTCGTCCGCTTGAAAAACAGGATTCTGGAATCGGAATTCGCTTTGGTGCTGACGCCAATTATTATTTACGATTTACCAAGAATTTCGGTTTAAAATCTACTTTATCGATATCGGGGCTTGAATATTCCAGCAGTCGATATGACGATTATTCTTTAAGATTGGCTGGCGGACCACGTTATACATTTACAAATGGTGAAATCAGCTTACAACCAAATATTGCATGGCGTTGGTACCAAGGCGCACCATATACAAATCAATACGGTTTATTATTAAATACAACTTGGCAATTCGGGCGCAACTGGATGTTATCTGGGGGTGTTTCTTGGGATAAAAACAGTTATATTGATAACCATATAGACAAATTCCTTTCTGGGAACTCGGTACAACTATACATCCAACCCAGATACTATTTTGATAACAAAAGTTTTCTGATGTCTGGGCTGTCTTTTGGACATTCTAGTGCAAAAATGGATGCTTATGGATACAATTCTGTGGGATTTGCGCTGGGCTATTACAATCAATGGCCTTTAGGATTTGCAACTTTCCTACGTGGGGACGTGTCATTTCTGCACTTTCTGGACACGAAATTTTTCATAATGGAAGATTATAACTATAAAGAAATAAAGCGTTCTGACGTTGTCTACAGTGCGTCTGTGCGTATAACAAATCGATTTATTGAATGGAATAACTTTTATCCGGCTTTGACATATACGTATATCCAGCGCACATCAAACATCTGGTCCCAGGAATTTGATAAACATCGTGTTGAATTGGAAATATTATACAGGTTTTAAAAAGGCCTGACATCAAATATCAGGCCTTTTTTTATTTTATACGTTCTTGTATTTTTTTATTATTGGCCAAGGGAATTTTTCGGGCCAAATTTTTTTTGAATCAAAAACCAGAACTCGATGCACTTCACCATTATAACGTTTTGGAACCATATATCTATCATGTTCATTAACAACAATCCAACCATGCTTTTTTAGCTGTTCTTTAGCCCATTTAATATCAAATCCAGGGATAATATCCTGTTTAAACGCCTCATGAAACACATTGAAAATTTCAAGTTCCGGTTCATCTTTTTTGATATCAGTGGTTGCAGACTCTGCTTTCCCAGTATTTGGATTGTTGCGTTGAAACATTTTCACTACCGTCTCAACCTGTTCACATGTGATAAAACCAGAAAGTTGTGCATGTTTAGTGTACACGCTATCGTCTTCTGCAGAAAAACGAGATTCTCTGTATGTTTCAAAATACCAACGTATTCTTTCTTGCAACTGTATCCATTGCAAATCATTTCCACCATTATGCGAATCCAACCACTGTTTAAACAGCTTTTTCGTTGCTTCCAAAGCTGTTCCTTTTGACCATCCGGTTATATTAAACGACGAAGCCAATTCTCCAGCAAAAGCAATAATCAAAAAACGGTTTAATATTCGTTTGCTTGTTCCGCATACAGAGTCATCGGAAAAATCACCCGCATGTTTAGCACAAAAAGATTCAAACCATTCTGGTATATCTTTTATTTTACAAGTTATGTTCTCTAGAAAGCTTTTTAACGGCGAGCCATAAAATTCACCGCTCATTTTACTAAGGTATTCAGCAAACAGCTTTGAATCTGAAGCCCCATGAACATCATCAAATAACCCCGTATTACTGTCAGAACCGACCGGTATATCTAAAAAACGTACCTGTTGCCCAGCATAAATGCGTTTTTGTGTCTGATTAATCATAGATTCAAAGCTAAGTTCCCCACACGATAAAAACAACAACCGCCAATCTGGAATGTTTTGCAATCCCCCCTTCGCTCGTGCTCTTGCTTTGCCTATACCATTACCCAACATATATGCGATATCGCCTATTTTACGACTATCTACCTGTCCAATCTCATCTAGAATCAACAAAGAATCATTGTGTGCACGTGCAACACTTTCCAGCGCATTATCAGTTGTACGCCAGCTCTTTAAATATTTTGGCCCACCACAAACAGATGCTGCAACAGATAAAGTGGTTGTTTTTCCGCTAGAGCTACCTGCGTATAAATGTACTCCACCACCTTCTATATTGCATAAACGCAATAATGGTGCAGCAAATGCAGTAGATACGGCAAAAATCAAATTTGGGTTACCGACACAATAATTGCCGATACAATATTTCCATTGGTCCAACCCTCCCTTAATATCAAAAGATTCAGAGTTGGTGGTAGACAAAAACAGTGTATCTGTGTTGTCTGTTTGTGGACCAAAAGTATGAAAATTCGATAAAACAAAACGTTTGTCAGCCCAACCAATCTGATGAACACGCAAATAACGTTTTTCAGGATGACACCTTGTTAAAAATTCGTATAACAGTTTCTCACTGTAAATCGTCAATCCTGCTTTCCGCAATTCTGCGATTACTGTTGATTTGCTATCATGTGTAAAATATTGATTTGATATCTCAATTTTATGAAAATAGCCGTCTGGGTCATCGAATATAATAATTTTTCCCCAGTTTTCACTATTTTCATCCCTTATCAATCCTTCAACATGTACCAACGCAGATACTGCCTTGGTTTCTGTTTCATCCTTATGTGGCAAGCTAACGTTAGCATACAATATTTTGTCTTTTGTAAAATAGTTGCTTGGCCAACCATTAAATTTTTTTTCATTATTCATGATAATAATCTCCTTTTTTATATTCATTACGTGTACCCGATTAAAATTTGCGGGTGCGCATATACTTAGAACTGTTTTTTTCTGCAAAATTTCCGAAATAAATTTCCAAACTTTGAAAATAATTTTCCAAAACTTTCAACAAACAAGTATTTTCAATTAGTTATTTAAATCACTTTTTTATGTGCTTTCTATGCCTAAATGATAGAATTAATTAAACAAATCAACCTGTGGTTATCAAAATGTTTCAAATTAAAGTCAATAAAATTTTAATTCCGACTATATATCACACCTTATCTGAAGCGATAACGGCGTGTAAAATTGAAGAAAAACGTAGTGCAGCAGTATTTACAGAAATAATAAAAGTGCCGTAAATACGACACCTTGAGATAAGAATCATGAAAATTAGTTAATTTTTAAAATAAACTTCCAGTCTCGATTGCTCTGCGAGTTATCCTTTCAAATCTGGATTCCTTTTTTGAGTCAATATATTGTTTTAGCTTGCTTATAATTACATTTTCCAACCAAGCTATCGATTTTGCGCCAATCGGACGAACATCATTCGGATAAGATATATAAAACGGGTTATCGTGTTGATAAGAACGCCATATTTCAATATTTGATACAATTAGGCAGCTATCAAATACAATATCAACCATTTTATATATCTTGGGGTTGTTTTTCGGTGGGTCAAAGAAATGTATGTTTGTTATATTCATTATTGGGCCTTTTATGTAATATATAATAAACAGAACAAATGCGGTGCCGATAAAACATCCCCTAAGAATTTTTATAAATTAAACAATGCTGGTGATGGAATAATTCGTTCTGAATTTATACGTTTTTTATTATCCGCAACCAATTCTTTAACAACATAACTATATAATTTTTCAGGTGTTTTTGTAATTTCTTCGCAATGAATATTATATTCATTCAATTTGAATTTATCCATAGTTCTACGTAACACCCAAGAAAACGTAAAGAAATCAAACCACGTAACCCCATTATTATCACGCATTAAAATATGAAAATGAAACTCTTCTGCGCTGGTTCCTTTTTCCGCAAAAATAATAAAAGGGATGTGATGTTTATGCCATCTACGACCAAGCAAATCTTTTTCTAGTGATTTAAAAATTTTTTTTAAACTTTTTGATGATTTTTCCAGACTAGATGACTTTAAATGCGCTGGTAGTTGAATAGATATAAAAAATTTATATTCATTCGAAGAAATCCATTTAGAGACATCTGTCTGTATATCCTTTGTACTTATATAATCATACATAATAATAACCCTTTATTGTAGCATACCGATTTAACCAATAGAGAGTTACATAGGCCCAGAAGACCTATGTAATCCCTGACTTAAATACAACCAAATACTGGATTGGGGCTATGCTGTTAAGTCTCCCGTTCTTAAAATAATTGGTCGATGGAAAAACATTCCATAATTAATAGAACGTCAAAACGTGTAAAATTTTTTCAAAAAAAATTAAAAATATTTCCAAAAGTCAAAAAAAGGGGATTCGTAGTAAAAAAATCCCCTAAACACATTAAAAAAAGCTCCCTATAGAAAACGCGCTTTATGCTTGGTTACTCGGTTATTTGGTTACGTTTTTCATAAGTTGTGCCCATTTATCAAAATGCGGTTGTAAAAACGTATATTCCAATTTATCTACTTCCGTTTTAATTTGTGCCAATGTGTGGTTGGAATAAGATTGTTCCATTATGCTTTTGCCTTC
>JAZQUA010000026.1:0-4349 GCA_045631065.1 Candidatus Enterousia sp.
TGTTTTTGTTGCGACTGTTCTTGTATCCATCGGATATATCTGGCACAGTTTGTAACATCATTACATTTATTTAACATCGTTAAACTTGTTACAAAGACTAATTTAGTCTGATTCCCAGACATAAAATTGACCGCTCTACGCCATTTTTCAAATCCTTCGGTCAGTTTTTCACATTCAAAGCCATCATACGGACATTTTGCCATTTTTTTTACCTCATTTTAAGTCGAAAAATCTGCACAGAATAATCTGTGCAGATATAATATATAAGCAAAAATTATTCCGCAACAGGTGTAGATTCCGCTTCTGCTGGTGCAGCAGCTTCTGCTTCGGCAGCAGCCTTTGCGGCAGCTTCTGCAGCAGCTTTTTCTTCTGCGATTTTAGCCAGCTTGTCGGCTTTATCTTTAATTTTCATCTGTGTTTTTTCAGACTGCAAATGTTTCTTTGTCTGAACTGGAATTGCTTTCTTTGCAACCAATCCAGCATTTGCCAAGAATTTATAAACACGATCAGATGGTTGTGCACCTTTTGCCAACCAAGCTTTTACTTCGTCCATTTTCAAAACAACGCGTTTATCGCTGTCTTTTGCCTGCATTGGGTCGTATTTACCAACAACTTCCAAAACATTACCAGAATTACGTGCATTGCGTGAATCTGTCACAACAATGTGATAGTAAGGACGTTTTTTCGCACCATAGCGTGCTAAACGAATAACAGTTGCCATATTTTTGCTCCTTATATATTTTATTAACTGTTTTAACCACAAAGAAAACCGCCATCAAGAGCGAACACTCGCCGGTTGATGTACCACACGCATACTGCGAACTGGTTTAATAATAATGGCAATCTTTGGGATTTGCCCTATGATTATACGTATATTTTTCCGTAAATCAAGTAAAAGTTTATATTTGCCCCCCAACACACATCGCATCCAATGTTGTCGGATCTACAAATTCTGCAACAGTTGCAGAGCAAGGAAAATCTTTAGTACACCCAGCAGCCGTCCACGCATCATATATATTACCCCCGGCACCAGTACCATCATACATATCACTAAAACTTGCAACCCTGTCCACAAAAGAAACCGTACTTTTTGATAAATTTTCAACGCCACGTAACCGCTTGTATTCAGATATAATATTCACAAACGATTTATATGTTTTTTGTGTACGCGACATCAACGCTTGCATACGTCCGGCATCAGCCAACACTTCGACTGCTTCAATGTTGGCTTTTGCGGTCTTAAAGTTTTTTGCGCCTTTTATAACTTTGTCCAATACACTTTCTGCATTTGCACTTGTTGCCTTGGCATAAACACCACCACCAAGCGATAAAACAACACCTATTAACATTGCGGCATCTGCAACTTGTTTTGTCGTAACCAATGGACTTTTTTCAATATTTGACGCATATTCTTCGATACACACAGGTTGCATAGTGCCATTTTCAACAGAAGACAACACATCAATTAAATATGCCGCTGCATCTGCATCTGTTTTAGAATATTCACCATTAAAGGCAATCACTGCTTCTATTACCTGACTAACTGATTGATTTGCACATTCAATGCATTCCAGATTAAATCTATTTTTTACCACAAGTTCATTATCAACCAACGCAGTACCACCACATAGTTCAGATTTAATCAGACATTGGTTGGCACCTAATATAGCAGATGTAAATGCAGCATCAATTTTTTTTGCCGCACCCATAGACACACCCGTTGAAATAACTGTCATAATACCACCAATCATTGCAACAGTCGCAACACCACCCCCAATAGGCAGCGTTAAAATTCCAATCGCTAATCCTGCAATTGCACCAGTAACCGCCAAACTTTTTTGTGTTTCTGCATAGTCTGCAGCGCTTGTCATAATGCATCCACCAGCCTCTGGTTCCCATCTTGTATCGATATTATGTTCTTTGGCAATTGCTGTGCACATTTCTTGTGTAAACCCAGCACATGCGCCCTTGGACGTTGCACTGCCGCCTTGCGCATTACAAACCAGTCCTGCACGACCGGCACTTGCTGCTTTTTTACCATATTCGTACATATCATCAAAAATAAAATCTATATTTTGTGTTTTGCTTTCTTGGGTTACAGAATCACGATATCGCACTGTACAGCGCAATACATCGTCAACAGACATACTGCCATCAGAATAAGACATTGGTCTGCTGGAACAACCAAACGCATCCATTATCAAACCATTTGTCACCAGTTTTATCATAACATAATCACGTAAATATTCTGTAACTTCACCAGTACTAACAATCTGCATTTCACTGAATACATTTGGATCGATAATTTGCACGCCATTATATGAAAAATCATTTAATTTCCCATTAGTCGCTATTCTTTTCACAGATATTTTACAATAAGGCGCCTGAACAGTTTCGCCAACACAGCCATTCTTACATTTACAGTCTGCAACCATTTCAAAAGACTTTACATCTTCTGCCAGCTTGTCCGGTGTTGTTGGGCGCATACAACGATACGAATCATCTAAACTGCCACCATTTAATAAACATACCGCCTTGGCTGTTGATTCACTTACTGCACCAGATTTAGAATCCTGTAAATCATCAAACCAAAACACATGTTTCGCACCAGCACTATCTGTAACTTCATACGTATCATCACCAACAGTTTTATTTGTATATGTGCCAAATTTTACATTATCATCATTTAATGCCAAACGAATTAATTGCTGTGCCACCATTGGCTGAACTTGAATGTCTGCTTTGAATAAATCACATTCACCTGCAACCCCAATATCACGACACGCATCCCCCGCTGCCCAAACAGTGCAGGGCAACATCATATATACCCCAAGACAAACTAACAAAGATTTTATTATTCTTATTGACATTCTTGTATCTCATTTATACGTTTTAAATCTTCATAATCTATCAAACGAGTCTGCTCTGTTCCTTCAATCGCAGCATTACAGTTATCTATTATATCATCCAATATTTTTTTTACTTCTTGACGTGTTGCATCTGCCTTGGAAACAACAGCATTTTGCTTGCCCCCATTAATTGCCAGATTTGCAGCAACACTTGCCACTGCGGCAGCTGCAGCCACCGCGGCACTTGTTTTTATCTTCTTGTCTACTGCTTCTTTGTCTGCTGACCATTCTGTGGCATCTTTACTGGTTTCGTCCATCAATGCACGTGACACAGATGTAAACGCACCACCTCTTTGTTCCAATCCTTCATCATCATACAGGCTATTAGATGCCTTGTCCAAAATTGTTTCACTTTCAATTCCAGGCGCAATCCCCAGCGATTCCTTGCGCGATTTCAAATCAGCTGCTAATTGTTTATATTCTGTAACCAGTGGCAACAAATCATTTCCGCCTGGTAATTCAACATCTATTTCGCCACCACGTACAGATTTACCAGAATCATAACGACACACAAATGTTGCCAAATAGGCACGCATTGCCTGTTCTGCATCTTCCATCGCTTGCTTTTCCGACACCGCAGATGCCAATTCCATCCCAGACAATCCCATTGCCCCAATCGCCATTCCACCCAGCATTTTGTTGGCTGTTGACTGTTCGCGTTCTTTTGCCTCTGCCGCAGCATCACGCAGTTCTTGAATTTTTGATTCTTCATACGATTCAATATCTTTAACTGCATCAACCAGTTTTAAATACAGTTCTTTTCGTTGGGGTTCAGCTGAATTTTCCCAACCAATACTTTCCAACAATCCCTTTAAATATTCGACATCTGAAAAAATTTGCCCAGAATTATCCCCATTTCTGGCATCCCTTAGACGAGAAGATTTACGAATAATTGCATCATTATCCGCATAAGATGCAGTGCCAAAAAAACAGGCACACAAAATCAAGAATAAAAATTTGTGTATTTTATAAAACATCTCTCTAATGCTTAATTATAGCAAAAAAGCGCCATATAGCACAAGAGCAAAATAATCATTGGACATTTAAAAACTAATTATATAAAATACACAACGCTGCGGGCGTGGTATAATGGTAGCACGTCAGCTTCCCAAGCTGAAGACGAGGGTTCGATTCCCTTCGCCCGCACCAAGAATTTAACCGGCTTTATGCCGGTTTAATTATTGGATTGTGGCGACGGAAGAGAACCCGACAAAAGGGTTCGGGGCGTCAGTTGGTAAAAACAAGTGTCAACGCAGTTTGAACCATACGTAGCGAAAGGGCCCCACAAAGCGAAAGCGAATGTGGGAATCAGACATTCCCTTCGCCCGCACCAAGAATTTAACCGCCACAAAGGGCGGTTATTTTTATCTTCTTCTAAATTTTTTCATACTGCAATGCTGCCAAGCCTTAAAGCGCTGAACATCACGTTTTTTCTTTTTA
>JAZQUA010000027.1:0-2011 GCA_045631065.1 Candidatus Enterousia sp.
TCTGCCATTTTGCTTACCTTCAATTCTTATAAGATTACGCCAATCTTGCTTCAACCGCTTTGACTGCGTCTGCTGTCAAAACCAATTTTTCATGTTTCAAGATATCCAAAACATTCAAACCGATTGTTGGCAAAACGTCAATATTTGCAATATTTGCCGCAGATTTCTTAAAGTTTTCATCTAATTCTGCTGCACCAACGAACAAAGCTGACTTGATATCCAGTTTTTTCAACTGTTTTGCAAAAGCGTTTGTCTTTGCTGCTTCTAATTTTTCAGAATCAATGATAACCAAGCTGCCATCTTTCGCCTTGGAAGACAAAGCCATCTTCAAGCCCAGGCTACGGATTTTCTTTGGCAAATCAATGCTGTGATCACGAACAACTGGTCCATGAACAACACCACCGCCACGCATGTGAACATTGTATCTTTCACCCTGACGTGCATTACCTGTCTTTTTCTGTTTAAATGCCTTCTTGCCACTGCCCGCAACATCAGATACAGATTTTACTGCATGTGTGCCTGCACGTGATTTTGCACGTTGCCAAGTAACAACGCGGTGCAAGATATCTGCACGTGGTTCCAAACCAAAGATAGCATTCTCCAGTTCAACTGAACCAACCTTCTTTCCATCAAAATTAATAATATCTAATTGCATTTTAATTACCTCACTCTTGCTGTTAACTTATTATTCCGCCACAGCTTCTGTTTCGGTTACTGTTTCAGCTTCAACTGCTGCTGCTTCTACTTTTGCTGCAACTGTTGGAACTGGTAAATCCTTGTGTTCTTTTTTGATTGCGTCTGTAACCAGAACAAATGTACCATTTGCACCTGGAACTGCGCCTTCAACGAAAATCAGGTTTTCTGCTTCGTCTGTGCCGAACACTTTCAAATTCTGAACAGTGACAATTTCATTACCCATCTGTCCAGCCATCTTTTTACCTTTCAATACGCGGCCTGGCCATTCACGCATACCAGTACCACCGATGGAACGATGTGCTTTTAATACACCGTGGGTTGCTTCTTTACCGCCAAAGTTATGACGTTTCATTGCACCCTGGAAACCTTTACCTTTGCTTGTTGCTTGGACGTCAACGAATTGACCGGCAACAAAATGAGATGCCACCAACTGTGTCCCGACTGGGATAACACAGTCATCCGACACACGGAATTCTACAACCTTGCGATACGGTTTTACACCCGCTTTTTCTGCTGCAACCAACTGTGGTTTAGCAACGTGTTTTGCCTTGGCTTCGCGCAAACCCAAAATGTTTGCAACATAACCGTTCTTTTCCTGCGTGCGATTTCCAATGACAGTGCAATCACCAACAGCCAAAACAGTTACTGGATGTGCAACACCGCCATCATCATACAGACGCGTCATTCCAATTTTTGTTGTAATTAATCCGCTACGTTTCATTTTTTTATGCCTTTGTTTATGTTAGTTGGTTGGTTTCGACAGATGATCTTTCCAACACTAACGTTATTTAATTTTGTTTACAATTTAATTTTTACATCAACACCTGATGCCAAATCCAACTTCATCAAGGCATCTACTGTCTGAGGGGTTGGATTAACAATATCTACAACCGCTTTATGGTTGCGGATTTCGAACTGTTCACGTGATTTTTTATCAACGTGTGGTGAACGGTTGACTGTAAATTTCTGAATCAAAGTTGGCAAACGAACTGGGCCGACAACTTCTGCGCCTGTACGTTTTGCTGTTTTTACGATTTCTTCAACCGATTCCATCAAGATACGATGGTCAAACGCTGTCAACTTGATACGAATTTTTGATGTTGGTACCATTACCGTTTTCCTTATATTTATCTGGGCGGTAATCACTGACGCTTATTTGTTCAGTTACACCGCCCAAGATTGTTTAATTATTTAATGATTTTGGATACAACACCTGCGCCAACTGTGCGTCCGCCTTCACGGATAGCAAAGCGACGACCTTCGTCCATAGCAATTGGTGCAATCAATTGCACTGTGATACGGACATTGTCACCTG
>JAZQUA010000028.1:0-14855 GCA_045631065.1 Candidatus Enterousia sp.
ATCACATTTTAAAATGTTTCGCAAATGTATCATATATATAGGAAAAAACCACAAAAAAACAAGACTATTATTTACTGAATTACCGTCATCCCCCATCACACGTCGCCATACCAGAAAATCCCCACATACGTACACAATGGAACCCGACCTACGTCCGGGGGACGGGTTTTTTGAGCAACGGCATTATACCTTTGTCGTCATACCGGCGTTCGGCCCCCGCAAAATTTTAATTTTGTGGGTGATACATGGCCGGTATCTATTGTAATTTACCCATACACGAACACAATGGACCCCGGCCTGCGCCGGGGTGACGGGAGGGGGAATTAATCTGCGACAATAAAAAAGATAATTCACTCTACTTTCTACTAACCAATAAAAGAGTCGTCATACCGGCGAAGGCCGGTATCTATTGTGTTCGAATACAGTGAACCCTGACCTGCTATCACCCACACACGTACACAATGCCCCCCCGCCTGCGCCGGGGTGGCGGGTTTTTTTTGGGGGGTTAGTAATTTTAATACTGGCGGTTTTATAAACGTACCCTGCGCCAACATATAAATATTGTTGGCGCAGGCGATTTCCGGCCTGACTGCGTCAGGCAGCCCATAACAAAAACTGCGTTTTTGCCATGGGGCCCTTTTCCGGCACATCATTTACCGACCGACCCGAACAACCCGGACCGCAAAGCGGCATTACCCCGGGCGTTGTGACCGCAGGTGCCAGCACAATCAGATGCACAATTCGACGCGGAATCCGAGCGGTTGAACACCCAACGCGAAGACGCAGGGTGCATCATCCTGCACCAGCAATAACCGCCTTCTTTTTCACCACCACCAGCATCCAAATCATAATTTATCGTTCCCTGAGTACCACCATTAACTGACAAACATGCTGCAACGCCGTATATTGTCCCATACGGATATGTAGTATTCCAAGTCATTGTATTCGAATCGTTTTTATATCCAGTACCATTTATTGATGGATCCAAAATGACCGCAGTAGTATCTTCGGATGCACACATTGTTGTTGCATACAACGGCGTCACAAAACATAGCATTATAAATATTACTAATATTCTTTTCATACTTTTTCCTTTTATTTTTATTACCATATCGTACTGAACACAGTATCACGGAATGACGCATCGCTTTTCATCGCATTCATACACGACGCAGTGCAACCACTGTTATCTGCACATTCATCGGCACTGTCATAGTTTTTTAGATAAACCCAGTACGATACCACTCCCGTTGGAATGCCATTTGTATATGTTGGTACTGGGGCCATTTTACACCAACAATTCACACCAGATGTTGCACCTGTAGCAACAACGGTTGTTGGATTTGTTGTGCTGGCCAGACTGTTACACGATGCAAATCCTGTTATTGTTTTATAGTCATATACAACCTTCCATATTTTATCGGTATCGCTGTTTTTGTATTCGCCACTGGTACCATTTACATCCCTTCTAAATACGCTGATATACGTATTAGTCTTGACACACATTTGTACCGCAAAAACAGGCATTACCATCATTGATGCTGTAACCGTAATTATCAGTTTTAGTTTGCTCATATTTCTTTCCTTTGCTGCTATCATCATTTTACTGCGTGATATGTTTTGTTGTTGTGTTTTATGTTTATCGCGTTGGATTCTGCACCAGGAATCAAGTTTACATAACAAGCTGTATCCCCAACCCTGATATTTAATGAAGGTGTAACAGATTTTGTCGCATACATCGGATAAACCAACCCCGTACTGGTTCGTAATGTGCTATGCGCCCCAGAACATAATTGTGAACATGTACCAACAGCGGTATATTCCAATCCATATTCGCATAAAATCCCACATGTAACAGGTGAATCAGGCATCACCTGTTTACACTGTTCAGTAATATATTGATAACCACCAGAACATGCACCTGATGTGTTAACTGCAAAAAAGCTGCTGTCGCTTACTGATAAATCAAAATAGCCATCGGGACAATCGCCCTGAGAATAAGAAACAGTCCCCAGTGGAATTTCTGTCACTGTCACAAAACCATTTGTCAAAACAAAACCATCGTTCATATCCAGTAATCGATAGCCTGCATCGCAACCACCATCCATCGATGCCATAACAACATGGTCATAAAAAATTCCATGTTGACCAGACAAACAATCAGGACTGGTGTCAGGATTACATGTAGTACCCGTCCAATAACCATCGCATATTGGTATTTCTGTACTTTTGGAATAACCGTTGGAAGACCTGATGACATCTGGCACATCTTGTAAACGATAACCACCAGAACACATGCCGTCCATCGGCGCAACAATCGTATCCCCCATAGAATTTTGTATAGGGTAATAACCAGGCGAACAATCCGCAAATACGTGTTCCGATGTACAGCAAATACATATAAATACAATAAAAGAATAAATTGTCTTGTTCACAACTCCCCCAAAAGTTACGAAAAGACCATAAGAAAACAAACGGTCGGGGGGTTCGAAAATCAGCACATTAGTGATTCCGCGACATTTATATATACGCCTGCGGCCCCCCAACCATAATTGTTGGGGATGAATCGGTGCAAAAACACCGAATAACATCTGTAACGATGCTTTCGCACCGAATGTGCCAAGGCTTTCGACAGCCCCGAACCAAATTTCTTTTGGCTCGTACATTTAGTGTAAAACATCTGCATTGATATGTAAATAAAAAAATTTCTGGTAATATATTACAGAATAAAATTTAACTTAACCAGATGTATATATACCTATGTTTGTAACCGCCATACATCCAAACCACCAAAAACTGTGATGCAAAGTGTGATGCAGGCCATAAATAAACCGCCCATGACGGGCGGTGCGGTTTTTTTATTAGTACTTTTATATAGCTTGTTGTGCCGGAGAAGAATCTGTCGAAAAATATTTTGTAAGGTCATATAAACTGGCCCCTGTGCTTTCCAATATCTTGGCGATACTGTTTGTAGAAGGCCAACGTGGTTGCCCATATTTTGACCAACGTTTACTTTTGTTAAACGTTGTTGCGTCTAATCCACTACGTCTTGCAAGTCCTGAACAGGATACTTTGTGATCTTTAGCGAACGAATCAATAGCGAACCAAACATCTGCGTGTGTCATTTTAAAACTCCTTGTTTCATTTGTTGTTGGACACGAAGGAATTATAGACTAGGTTTTTATGTTTTGTTTTATACTCTTTTTACGCCAACCAATGTATAAAAAGGGGACTGGAAACGCTGAAAGCATATGTTTTTCAACACTTTTGTACATACACGTATTCTTTTTGCACATATTTTTTTCCTAAAAAAATAACTGTTGTTTAGATTTTTTTCCTGTTGTATGGTAAGGAAATATCATCACAAAAGGAAAATAATGCCAACTATTAAAACAAAAATTACGTTTTTACGCGAATTGTTAGCACTAAAAGAAGTAATTGATTTAGGTCAAATCCAAGCTGCTGCAGACCGAAATGGAATAAAACATTCTAATATGTCAAAAATAATTTCTGATTTAGAGGCAAGATTTAAAACACGTTTGTTAATACGCAGCTCGGCTGGAAGCGTACCAACAAACACAACACGACAATTATATGCGGATATTGAAAACATATCAAACGCGCTTGATAATATCTTTCATAATATCACAGGCCCCGATGAACTGACTGGTCATATTTCTATTTGGACAGAAGAAGGTTTTGCAGGCAGCCGCTTGTTTATGGAATTATACAAATTATACGCCAAACATCCAAAAATCCGTTTGGACATTTTAACAAATCGCCATATGAATATGTCAAATCCAGATATATCTATACTTGATATACGGTCGTTACAAAAACTACCTGGGACCAAGCCACTATTCAAATTTAAAACCAAGACCAAATTCTATACCACGCCAGAATATTTACAAAAGCATGGTACACCGCGCGACATGGAAGATATGCTGGAAAATTTCGAATTGTGTGTCCGACAAAAATTCTTGCAATTACCAGAATGTAATTTCATTCTAAAACGCGCAAAAAAACTAAATTTAACGACAGATTCCGCATCTATTGCATATCAGCTGGTATCTGATGGTGCCGGCATATCGTTAATGCCAGAATGGTGCACCATGCGTAACGAACGATTGGTAGAGGTTCCAAACATCGATTTTGACTATGAATATATTTTAACAGGAATCGGGAATCCGTTGACAGTAAAAAGTCCAAAAGTGCAGGCATTTCTTGAATTCTTTTATGAATTTTGTAAAGAATATGACATTCCGCTGGAAATGTTCGAATGACAACAGAATCAAATATAAACAAAACATTACATCTTGTGTTAACGCGACACTGGTTTGATAAAATTGTATCTGGACAAAAAACATCTGAATATCGTAAGTGTTCAGAATATTGGAACAAACGACTGGACAACAAACATTATAATACTGTTGTTTTTCACAGAGGATACACCAATATAACTGCCACGTATAAAATTATATCAATTGAAATTACAACAGATAAAAACGATTTGGGATTGCAAAAATGCTGGGAAATAAAACTGGCGAAAAAATAGGATATGTTTGTATTGAATTTTTTATCATTGAAAAAGACGTTTTCACCAGATATAATTGACGTAATATAAATACGGATGGAAAGAAAATGAAACACTATTTTGCAGTCAGTTTTTTGGTTGTATTTTTGTATATATATAATGCAGAAGGTGTCAACTGTATAAAAAATTCAGAAAACAATACATGTCAGATATCGCCAAGTTCTGATTGTCCAAAGATTACTGCAACCAAGACAATAAAACAGGGAAAATATATCTTATGCGACACAGGTAAGTATATACTCTGTGAAACAGATGAATGTGAACCAATCGCCACCACCACAACAACCCCATGCAGCAACGAAAACGAAGTATTCGTTGACGGGGATTGCATCACATGTGCAAATTTGACTGGTCACACATCTGCACTATCAGGAAAAACAACAGGAGAAGCCATCGGAATGTACGATTGTTATATTCCTAAAGACGAGACGGACTCTGATGAAAAGGGGGAGTTTACATATGTAACACAATGCTATGTAGGATGCACAGACAGCAATTCTTATTTGTGTCCAAGCGCATAACAGGGAAAAAATGTTTCGGAAATTATTTAAATATCATAAAACATTGGCACCAAAAATTTGGGATAATGACAATGAAATAAATCAACTGGTTGCCCAGTCGTTACGAATGATGGCATTTGAATATGTCAGATATCTGGGTACGGTTTTGGGGTTACCAATAACATCGCGCGATGTTATTGATATTTGTGTTCATGGTTCAATCGCAAATTATTACTGGAATAAACACAGTGACATTGATTTATGTGTCGTTATTGATTTATCAAAACTGCGTGAAAAATTACCAGATTTGAATCACTTTTTATTCTTTAACGCAACACAACAGGCATGGCATGATACATTCCGGGCAAAAATCTTTGAACGTACTGTTGATATATTTATCTTTGATGCCCCCAGATTTCAGCGTGAAATAAAAACTTCGAATGATACGTATTATTCATTGTTGCTGGACAAATGGATTGTTGCGCCAAAACGCATACCAGATAAAGATGTAAAACAGATGAAGCGTATGACATATAAACGATATCGTGTTATTGTGCGCCAGTGTAAATATATGATACGAAATAAAATGGCCCACGAATTTATTGACACATATATATCAACAATGAAAACAATACGCAGACGCAGCGTACTGGAACCACACGGATACGCAATCACTTCGGCACAAATGGCATATAAAATGGCAAAAAACAAGGGTGTTTTGTCAAAGCTGAGACGCGCATCACAAAAACAGTTATCAAGACGATATACATTAAAATAAAAAATCCCCAATCGGGGATTTTTTATTTTGTACTCTTTTGTGTTGTTTTCCGTTTTTGCACCTTGTCTTTTTTTATTTCATCTGTTGTCGACATAATGTCTATTTCTGCATCACCGTTTGCAATATCAATTACGTGATTCACATTATGACGCAAGTTTGGGTGACGATCTGCATACTTTTTAATACCAACTAAAATTGCAGCTGTTATGATTTTCTCCATATCTTGAATATTAACATGTTCTGATATGCGACCACGAATGCTGGACAAAACACTGGTGATTGTGTTTCTGGTGCGACGAATAAAAGAACGACGACGATGGAAACGAACAATTTCATGTATCCACATCCAAATTAAAAAGACCAATAATGGAACCGCGACACAGAACAAAAAGTATCTGAACCAGCTGTCACAAAAATTTGAGCCTAACATTGAATCGCATACACGTTGAAAGTGCATCGCAGATACAGCGATAATTTCATATACTGCAAATACTGTAAAACATATTTTTGATTTTATTAACATTGTTTTTCTCCTGTTGTTGTATGTATTATGCAAAAAAATACCTGCAAAGTCCGCAGGTATGATTTCCTGAATATTTAAGAGATATTTATCTTATTTTCTCAGCTGCTTTTGCATAGATACTATTTTCAAACAAACATCCCTTTATTATGTTTTGTGTTGATTTATCCCAAGAATTTATATCATTCAAATTAGTCAACAAATAACGCTGTAAATCATATACACGTTTCAGACTTGTTACTTCTGAATTTTTGGGTTGTTTTTTTGGCATCAGTGTTACTTTATCTTCTGGATTTAGATATCTGATTGCATTATTGTTTCTTTGAACAAAAATACCACCAAGGCCTGCATTTGCATCATAGCTGTGCTGTTGAACATATTGCGTATTATACAAATCAGTCTGAGAAACAAAGCCCTTGAATATCGGCTGATAAATTATAGTTTTATCTGTGGCATCAATATTCATAACAACAGGATGAGCTGTCTTGCCTGTTCCCTTGGTTGCTATCGCGGTTGATTCACGATAAGCAGACATTTGCTGCTTAGATAATCTTGGGAACCCAAGTTTGCTTGAAACCAAACCGGATGTAGATGCACTGGTAATTAAAACATCGTGAAACCATACTTGGAATACTGATGGCATATTTTCAAATAATTTTGTGTTATTGCCAACCAAACCAAGCCCCTGTCCGATACCATCAACACGTTCTATAATCAACATACGATCTTGGGCACCGATGCGATCATTGATATAAAAATTAGGATCTATTTTATCTATTTTCTTGGTCAGCATTAATTGTCCCAACCAGATACCTGTACGCAACTTATCAAACCAATCCAGCAATATGTTGATTTCTGCCCCTGTGACAGATTTTGATTCCATCAATTTTTCAATAACATTTTTTGCTTCGGCTTCCAGTTTTGAATCTGCACTGTTACATTTTTCACACGCAGGAAACGTCAATCTTGAAAACGGAATTTTTACATCAGTTACTGGTGACAAGTCACATTCAGCTTGATAACGTTCCAGATATTTACTTAACCACTGGGGAATTACATGTTCCTTATTCTTATTTTGCGGTTCGCCACCACAAAAAATACATTGTTTTGCCATTTTTACCTCTTATCTCATTATATTATAGTTGACAAATTTTATTTTTCAACAACAAACGTATAAAAAAATAAAATCCCCGAATTGGGGATTTTATTCGGTAACTTGGTCTGATAATGAATCTGGCGGGGTATTACCTTCGTGTTCTTCGATAACCTTGGCCACAGATTCTATTTGCAGCAGCTGATTTTCCAATGCTGCGCGTTCTGATGACTTATATCCTGTATCATCATCTGCACTGACCGTTGCGGCATCAACATTCTGTTTAGCAGCAGCAGTTTTTTTTGCATGCTCTGCAATCACTGGATTTATCAAGTTATCATAAATTTCTTGTGCTTGAAGGGTTCCAGCCATATCGCGCGCCAACAGACGGTTTTCAGGACCCGGGAAAAACCATTCGTCTAACTTTACCGCAGTAATCTGCATTATTGGGCGCGTACGTGCGTTTGACAACCATTGTGGCAACATTGGCGTATCGGAATAATACCACAATGCACCCCAATAGAAGATCCCCATAACAACAACACCACGAACAATACCAAATATTACCCCCAGTGTTTTGTCTGTTACATTCATAATGCTGTCTTGGATTTTATCGCGCAGTTTTTGATTTACAAAACCAACAATCAGTAACACCGCAAAAAATACAATAAAGTATGATGCAACCAATGTTCCAACAGTCGATTCTGATAACGCAAACCATTTTTGCAATAACGCATCCAACCAAGGTGATGAAAAACGTGCAGCAATCGCAGCAACAACCCACGACAATGTGGCGATTGTTTCAAAAACACCGCCACGCATTGTCGCCCATATTGTCGACCCCAGCACAATACCAACATAAATATAATCAAGTACTGTTAAATCAAACATTTTTTCCAGATTTATTTTTTGTTATCTTTACGAACCAGAACAAAGCCCAATCCTGCAACCAAGGCAATTAACAAAGCCCAAAAGCCAAATGTGCTTGGTTCGCTATTTTTTTTTTGCGCATCAGCTGTATCAGCTGTTGTAACATGTTCTGTAATTGCACTGGCACGATCTGCATGTTCTGATTTAAATTTTTCTGCATCAGATTCCATTGCTTTTTTATTTTCAGCAGCCGCTGCCTTTTGTTCATCGTTCAAATCTGCTTCGATATGGCCACGCAATGTGTTTTGCATAAAGTCTGCATAACCCTGTTCACATTTATCACCGATTACCAATACAGGTACACCACCAGATTCAAATTCGCATTTCTTTAATGCTTCTTCGAACATTGGACGGTTTGCAGGTTCCATAACGTTAACCATTGTTACATTTAATTCTGGATATTCGTACACCAGTGTATTAGATATAAAATCACGCGCATGATGACAGTGTGGACAGCTTGGTGAATAGTAAATTGTAACGTCCGCAGCAGATGCAGCGCCCATAAATACCATACCAAACAATGCTGATAACAATGATAATTTTTTCATATTTTCTCCTTTTTGTATGCGATGATTATAGAAAATATTTCGTAAATCTTGCAAGTGCTTTTTATACACATATTCTTTCCTGTTGCGAAACATAATAAATAAACGCAATATTATAAAAAAGGATTAAAAATGTTCACACTGACACAGTTCCCTTTGCCTTATGCAACAGATGCATTGGCGCCATACATTTCCCAAGAAACACTGGAAACACATCATGGCAAGCATGTTGCAACATACATAGACAACTTGAACAAACTGATTCAAAATACACCGTATGAATCTGTATCATTGCAAGAAATAATTTTAGAATCTGCCGCAAAACCAGAAGATAAAAAAATATTTAACAATGCTGCACAAATTTATAACCATAATTTTTTCTTTTCTGGGATGTGTCCAAACTGCGACACGCAAATCCCCCAAGAAATTGTTGATGCCTTTGGGGGCGAACAAAAATTCAAAGACGAATTTAAATCTGCTGCAACAAGCCTGTTTGGCAGTGGTTATACATGGTTGGTTCGTGATGGTGATACTTTAAAAATAATCAACCTGAAAGATGCAGAAACACCAATGGTATATGATATGAAACCAATATTAACACTGGATGTATGGGAACATTCATATTATCTGGACTATAAAAACAAACGTGCAGATTTTGTTGATGCATTTTTGAATAATTTGGTTGACTGGAACTTTGTTGCAGAAAATCTGAAATATTAAAAAATTCCGCGCGATTGTGACTTTTTTATGATATAATATACTCATAATTATTTTATGGGAGAGAATATATGAAAATCGCAATTATTGGTTTGGGATCTGTGGGCTCGGCTGTCGCAACTGCGGTGGCGAATACAGGACTGGTTCATGAAATCGTTCTGTTTGACCGCGATGGTGTGCGCGCACGTGCAGCAGCCGAAGACCTGGGACACGCCGCAGCTTTTTCATACGATGTAAAAATTACCGCCATCAGTAACTATCGCGGAATTCGCGGATGTGAAACAGTTATTATCGCCGCAGGCGCAAATCAAAAGCCAGGCGAAACGCGTACTGACCTGTTGCGCGCAAACGCGGCTGTTATCAGCGACATCGTACCACGTGTTATGGCGAACGTTGATACAAAAACTATCAAACTAATTATCGTTACAAATCCATTGGATGTGATGGTTATGTTGGCACAAAAGTTATCTAAACTGCCTGCAAGTCGTATAATCGGCACAGGAACGATGCTGGATTCTGCAAGACTGCGTACAATACTGGCACGACAACTGTCTGTATCACCACAATCAATTAATGCGTACGTGTTGGGCGAACATGGTGACAGCAGTATGATTAACTGGTCCAGCGCATGTATCGGTGGGGTCGATTTAAATTCTTTCTGCAAACAGACAAAAAATTCACTGACACAGACAACACGCAATACAGTTGAACATCGTGTACACAATGCAGCATATGAAATAATTCGTGGACGTGGTGCGACATGGGACGGTATCGCAGGCGCAGTGGCTGATTTGGTCCGCTGTATCACAAATGATGAAAATCGAATCTTGACTGTCAGCACCGTTGACGGTATTGGAAACAAATCACTGGCGATGTCTTTGCCACGAATTGTTGGGCGTAATGGTGTTATTGCAACACTGATGCCAAAAATGACAGCACCTGAATCTGCTGCACTGCGCAAAAGCGGCAGGATAATACGCAAAAATTTTGATTCTATTTAAGTAAGTCCGGCAAATGCCGGATTTATTTTTGAATACTGTCATATATACATTTGTTTTTCTGCGTGATATATTTTTTATATGGCAACAGAAATTCAATATCTTGTATCAGAACATAATGACAGTTTTCATGCCGTACACAACGGCAAAATTGTCGGCGAAATAACATATATTCGTGTTGGTATCGATAAACTGATTATAGATTACACAAATGTAGAGCCGGAATACAGAAATCAACATATTGGATTAACGCTGGTACGCAATGTTGCAAATATGGCGCGCAAACAAAAAAGACATGTTATTACACTGTGCCCATTTGCACGCGCAATGTTTAATAAATATTCTGAATTCGATGACATCAGACTGATGCGGATGCATTAAAAAATCAATTTGTATTTATATGATAATTCTATTAGAATACCCCACATACGGCAAGGGGGATTTTATATGCAAAAACTAAATCGCAGCAAACTGATTTTTTTAATCTTTTTAAACGGGTATGTCAGTCTGTCTTTGGAACTGGCGGTATTGCGTCAACTGTCTTTTTATGTCGGCAGCAGTGCTGTTATAACCAGTATTATTATGGCAATATTTTTAGGTTTTATGTCGTTCGGTTATTTTATCGGAGAATCAAACAAAATTTCAGATAAAAAAATCTATGATATTTTAAACATAAATTTTCTAATTATCGCGACCCTTGCTGTATTTGCAGCCAGCTTCCCGTTAATAACACAATACTTTTCATGGATGTATATGGGTGGCGTTACATCTGGTGCGTTACAAACATTTATTTATTCTATTATATTTTTATCCATGGGACCATTTCTGTTTGGATTTAATACAACATTATTATCAAGACAATTACACAAGATTAACACAAACTGTACAGGTAATATTATGGCGTGGGATACAATCGGTTCTGTATTTGGATCTATTGCCACAACATTATTACTGATGCCTTTTATTGGCGTTAATTATACAGTCGTTTTAATAACAGTATTATCTGTTATCGGTGCGATAATGTTGCGCAAACGCTGGTGGGTTTATTGTATATGCACGATTATAATTTGTATATCATGTGTTATAAACAGCAACTATTATCAAAAAAACAAATTTGGTATCATTGTAAATAATGCGAATTCTACTATTTCTGTCGAAGAAATCGAAGATATAAAAATACTGAATATGAATGGATTGCCGATGTCAATATACAACAACAAAAATGGCGATACAGCAGAATATGTCAGATATTTAAACAATCATTTTATATACAATATGCCAAATGATAAAACACATAAAATCTTGGTACTTGGTGCAGGTGGTTTTACATTGGGCATAAAAGACGAACATAACGAATATACTTTTGTAGATATAGAACGCACATTAAAAGATGTATCAGAAAAACATTTCTTGAATGAAAAATTATCGGCGAATAAAAAGTTCATCGTAGATGATGCCAGTCAATTTTTAAAAAACACAAAAGAACAGTATGACTTTATATTGCTGGACGTTTATTCTAATTCTTATCAGGTTCCAGAAAGTTTAATTACTGTTGAATTTATGGAAAGATTAAAAGCACGCATTGCACCAAATGGTATAATCGCAATGAATATGATTGTGTCGCCAGAATTTAATGATAAATACAGTCGTGTGTTTGATAATACTTTTAATCGTGTATTTCCGCACAATACATCAAGACAAGTTATCGGTTGGTTTAACCCATGGATAAAACAAGACGGCGCATCAAATGTAATATATCTGTATTATAACACAGAAAATGATGGACGCGTATACACAATAAATAAAACACCTGTGATATACGACAGATAAAAAACACCGGCAAATGCCGGTGTTTTTTTTTACTTACCTAACAACTTTAATATCGTATCAACGGTTTCAGACATATATGTATCTAAACCAAATGTCGTTTTCATACTTGTTGTATCAATATCATTAACACGATACTTTACTTCGATTGCATTATTTGCCAAATTCTTAGCAGATACAATTAAACGAATTGGACACGCGATTAAATCTGCATCAGCAAACTTTTCACCAGCACGCGCATCACGATTATCTAAAATTGCTTCGATACCAGCAGCTTTTAAGTCATTATAGACTTTTTCTGCCATTGGTAATGTTTTTCCTTCTTTATCCGCAAGACCAATAACTTCAACCGCAAAAGGAGCTGTTGCCATATTCCAAATAGGACCTTTATCATCTGCACTTTCTTCCATAATCGCAGCCATTGTACGACCGACACCAATACCATAGCACCCCATAATCGGATGTTTAGAATCGCCATCCGGTGCAGTATATGTCAAATTCATAGAGTCTGAATACTTCGTTCCCAACTGGAAAATATTTCCAATTTCAATTCCGCGAACTTTGTTCAATTTTGCACCACATTTTGGACAAACATCAGATTCATCGTTAATCAATTCTTTGTTTGCACTGAACCCACAATCACATAGATAAATAGTATCTTCACCCATATCGTTTATCAACTGGAATTCGTGTGCAACACTGCCACCCATATCGCCAGTCGAAGATAATACACTAACAACATTCTTTAATCCGCAACGTGCAAAAATTCGATTATAAGCATCCAAGCAACGATTATAATACTGTTCCAAATCTGATTGTGTTTCATGGAAAGAATATGCATCTTTCATAATAAATTCACGCGTACGTATCAAACCTGCACGTGCACGCAATTCATCGCGGAACTTTGTTTGAATCTGATAAACCATAAATGGCATTTGACGATATGTTTCCAATACAGATTTAACATAATCAACAACAACTTCTTCATGTGTTGGGTTTAATACATAATCTGTACCTGAACGCCCCTTGAACTTTGCCAGGACATCAACAGTATCATAACGTCCACTTTCGCGCCAAATATCTGCACCAGACACGACCGGCATCAAGATTTCCTGACCATCAATCGCATCCATTTCACTGCGAATAATATTTTCAATATTACGAACAACACGCCACCCCAATGGACTTAGTGTATAGCCACCCTGAAAAGTTTGGTAGATATAACCACCCTTTATTGCCATTTTATGACCATGTGTTGTTGCACCTGCAACATCACCAATTAAACGTTTTACACATAAATTTTCAATTCTCATCTTATTTCTTTTTTGTTTATTTTTTATCTTTTAATTCCATATATTTATCTGACACTATTTTTTGCAGTGTGTCGGCAATCTGCTTTCTGTCCATACCCCCCAGGGGTGGCGGTGGCAACAATGTGATTTCAACCATAAAGCCGCCAAGCATCATTATATGAAACACTTGACCAAATGCGCTGCGTTCGCGTTTGCACAATGGCCCTGTATCCATCTTTTTATTATCAAAGTACGCAAAGTGATCTGCCAATGTTTGTTCATCAATTGGTGTTCCATCTTTGTATCTGTAATGCATCGACATTGGCTGAACAGTTACATTTGAATTTTCAACAAAGTTAAACAATGAACTTTTAAACGGTTTCACATACGCGCCATTTGTTGTTGTTCCTTCGGGAAATAAAATCATTGGATATTTCACACTTTGTACTGTTTTTTGCACAACAGCCAGCGCATCACGCGCATGTGACGGACGACGATCTACAAATATTACACCAAACTTTTTCGCAACCCAGCCAACCAATGGCCAATTTTCCATTTCTTTTTTTGCAATAAAACTGCCACGAAAAACACATGGGAAAGTCGCCAATTCAAATACAGATATATGATTAGAAACAACCATTAATGGACGCGCATCTGACAATTTGCCATGTACAACAATCTTTACGCCCGCCAACTTTATCAAGAACCACATAAACACAGGCATATAACGTATAGACAGTCTGCTGCCCTTTGGTAACAGGCATATGATTGGCAGTTGAACAATAACCATTATCCAAAACAGCACGAATTTTATCGCAGCTGTGGTCGTATTAAAAATGTTTTGTTTACGTAACTTTGCCATTTTAGACTATTCTTCTGTTTCTGATTTTGGCGCATCTTCGATATATTCTGCATCGGCCGCATCTTCGTGTAACAAGAATTCAACCAATGCACGTACAACCTTGAACGAACCAACAACAGGGAAAGTTATAATTTTGCCCACTGTTTTGATAATATTATCTTTATCTTCTGGGTCACCCAATGCATTTTCACGACCCAAG
>JAZQUA010000029.1:0-7159 GCA_045631065.1 Candidatus Enterousia sp.
TTTGCAAATGCCAAGGCGCGTATCGCAGAAACCGCAGGTTGTACAGTTCGTGAAGTTGAACATATGATAAAACAATATACAAAAATGAAACAGCAAATGGCGATGATTCAGCGTATGGGTGGCATGGAAGCGGTTATGCAACGTATGCAACAGGGCGGGTTTCCAGGGGCAAAATAAAATGGAACGTATAATTAGCGTTGATACAGAACATCAGTCTACGTATGATTCTGTGGGCAAGACGGTGTTGTATTACACAGTAAAGACGAAAAGTAATAAATTATTTCGTTTGCCGGCGTATCGTTTTGTTGGCGTGCCTGTGGTTGGCGCCTCTATGGAATATATGGATGTAAATCAGGCCCCTGCAAATGCGTTAAAAGCATATTGGCGTATTATTGGCGGCAGGGCAAGGTAACAAGATATGAAAACAAGTAATAAGCGCCATCGCATACTTGCGGTCGAACAGAGAGTAACTTATAACGTGTATGCAAGGATATGTTTTGTCGATTGCAAGGAGTATGTTGATACATTTTATACTGTGCATACTAAACAGGGGTGTGTTGCTTATAATGTTTCAAAAAAATCTTTTAATACAATACCACAGCCCGGTTTGTTTATAAGGCTGTGTAAAAATAAAAAACAATATGAAATCACAGGTCGCAACGGCAGATGAAAATAACAAATAAGAAAATTGCTGCAAAAAAATCTTCGGTCGCGTGGCTGCAACGTCAGGCGGCAGATCCGTACGTTGCGCGTGCGCAGAAAGACGGCTATCGTGCGCGTGCTGCGTACAAGTTGATTGAAATGAACGAAAAGTTCAAGTTTTTGCGTAACGGTCAGGTTGTTGTTGATTTGGGAGCGGCGCCGGGGTCTTGGTCGCAATATATTGCGCGCACATACCCAAAAACGCGTATTTTTGCGATGGATTTGCTGGAAATTTCACCAATTGTTGGTGTTGAAACATATCAGGGCGATTTTACATCTGATGCGGCACTGGATTGGCTGAATGAAAAACTGGGGTTAAAACCTGATGAATATGGTAATGGTACTGTTGATGTTGTTGTGTCTGATATGGCACCAAATACAGTGGGACACAAGAAAACAGACCATATTCGTCAGATGGTTTTGTTGGAATATGCGTTTGATTTTGCACTGCGCGCGTTAAAGGTTGGCGGAACATTTGTTTGCAAGTCATTTACAGGTGGCACAACAAATGATTTATTAAAGCAAATCAAAGATAACTTTGAATCTGTGCATCATATCAAACCACCATCATCACGCAAAGACAGTGTTGAAATGTTTATTGTTGCCACTGGATTCAAAGGTTGTTAAAAAAATCCCGCATTTGCGGGATTTTTTTATTCTGCCAATGTGCCGACAGACATTGTTATTCGTCTGATGCCGCTGCTGATGGATTTTTCTTTGTTTATGCGTGCTTTTAAAATTTCGCCAGTGTGGTGTATGTGTGTGCCACCACATAATTCGCATGATACATCGCCTGCAGTGATAACGCGTACTGTATTGCCATATTTTTCGCCAAACAGCGCCATCGCACCACGTTTAACTGCGTCATCCATTGACATTTCTTCGTGTAATACAGGCATATCAGCTGCAATCCATTTGTTAATCATATCTTCGACTGCTTGTTTTTCTTCTGCTGTCATTGCACGACCAAATGAAAAGTCAAAGCGTACAGAATCAGGCGATACCTTGGAACCACGCTGTTCAACGTCTTCGTTTAATACCGCACGCAGTGCCGCCTGTAACAGGTGGGTCGCAGTATGTGCACGTGCAGTCTGTTGACGTACATTTGTATTTATTATTGGTGATACAGTGTCGCCAACTGATAATGCTTCGTTTAAAACGCCTTTGTGTATAACAATGTTGTCAACGCGTCCAGCCTCGGCCACTGTCATTACTGTTTTGTCACCAACTTTTAATTCGCCGCTGTCGCCTGTTTGGCCACCTTGGGTGCCGTAAAAGTTTGTTTTGTCCAGTGCAACTTCAACTTCGTCACCGCTGTTCGCAGATTCAACGAATTCGCCGTTACGCAATATTGATAAAACCTTGGAATTCATATCAACAGGTGCATATTTTGCAACGTCGTCTGTGCCGGTCAGTTCTGTCTGTGATTCCCAGAATATGCGTGTGCCCTTGGTATTTGCACGTGAACGTTCTTTTTGTTCTGCCATGGATTTTTCAAAGCCTGCAACATCGACATCGATGTTCTTGTCGCGCAGAATCATTTGCGTTAAATCCAATGGAAATCCGTATGTGTCAAACAGCTTGAACGCAACATCGCCTGGTAAAATATTGTTGTTCAGCTTTGGCAGCTCGCTTTCCAGTAATTTCATTCCATTTTGCAGCATATCTGCAAATGCGTTTTCTTCGTTTTGAATGATTTCAACAACGCGTTTCTGTTCGCGTGCCAGTTCTGGGTATGCATCGCCCATTGTTTCCACCAGTGCAGGGTACAGCTTAGACAACAATGCACCACGATGTCCCAGAATTTGTCCATGACGCATTGCGCGGCGCAATATTCTGCGAATTACATATCCGCGGTCTGTGTTTGATGGAATAACACCGTCTGCAATTGCAAAGCCAACAGAACGTAAATGGTCTGTTATAACTTTAAAGCTGGCAACGTTTTCAGATGTTTCTGCAACGCCTGTAATATCGCTGACTGCGTTTTTAAGGCTGACAAATAAATCTGTATCATAATTATCCATTTTGTTCTGTAACACAGCCGCCCAACGTTCCAGGCCAGCACCAGTGTCAACGTTTTGTTGTGGCAGTGGTGTTAAATTACCGTTTGCATCCCTGTCATATTGCATAAATACGTCATTCCAGATTTCTACAAAACGACCCCCGTCTTCGTCTGGGGTGCCAGGCAACCCGCCAGGCACGTGTTCGCCCATGTCATAGTGCATTTCTGTACATGGACCGCATGGGCCAGTATCGCCCGCAGACCACCAGTTGTCTTTGTCGCCCAATAAAATGGCATCTTTGCCTGCGACCTTTTTCCATATTTTGATTGCTTCTTCGTCAGAATAGTGTGTGGTGACAACAATGCGATTTGGATCCAAACCCAAAACCTTGGTCAATAATTCCCAAGACATTTCAATCGCGCCCTCCTTGAAATAGTCACCAAAAGACCAATTGCCCAACATTTCAAAGAATGTGTGATGACGACCATCAAAACCAACATCTTCCAAGTCATTGTGTTTGCCGCCTGCGCGAATGCATTTTTGAACGTCTGCAACACGTGGTGCAAATGCAGGTTCTGTGCCTTGTAAAATACCTTTCCATGGAACCATACCAGCCACTGTAAACAACAGCGTTGGGTCGTTTGGTATCAAGGACGCAGACGGAACAATTTTATGCCCCTTGGATTCAAAGTAATTTAAAAAGACTTTTCTGATTTCGTCATATGTCATGGTTTTATTCCTTTTATTATCGGGGGTATTGTATATATTTTTCGTTGCACTTTCAATTATATTTTTTTATTACAAATTTTTATGATATAATGTACCCAGAAAAGGGTGGGAATAAGAATATGAAACCAACAATGATGTTCACAGTTATAATGATAACAGCAATTGTGCTGATGGTTTCGTTCGGTATATCACTGGGGCCAAATACACCAATCGCGTTAAATGATGCTGTTGCGCCAAATGCATTGTTTGTATGCCCGGTAAAAGATTCAGGTTGGACACAAATTGCTGCTGGTATCGGTCAATTTACACGCCCACTGGTAATTTCACTGTTCTTTGCAATAATGATTTTGGCGGCTGTTTGGGGATGGGCGCTGTATCAGAATTTATTAAAGGACAAATTCGACAGGGGGGCTTATAAAAATCCTTGGGCATTTACCAAGTTGCTGTTTTGGGCAGCGATAATTGTGTTTATGCTGATAAAAACACCTGATTATTTCAGAATTGTTCATCTGGATGGCGATAATGGTGCGTGGGTTTTATGTGATAATAATACACCTGGGGCGCGCGCTGTGCATGCTAATAAAGTACACCTATAAATAATATCTTTGTCAATAATGGCGGTTTTTTGCGATTTTTAAATTATGTGCTTGACTTAAACGGCAGATTTCTCTACGATTCGTACAAGCAGTTCAGGCAATGTCCTTGGAATTTATATGTTATAGGTTGTTTGCATAATAAAAACCTTGGATTTCAGCGACATTGCCTTGGACACAGCGAACCCTTCTATAAATTTACGAAAGGAGAAAAATATGAACAAACAACAATTGATTGAAGCAATCGCAAACGAAGTAAACGTTACAAAAGCAACAGCAGCTGGCTGCTTGGATGCATTTATCAACACAGTTACAAAAGTTTTGAAAAAGAAAGGCGAAGTTCGCTTGGTTGGTTTTGGTACATTTGCAACAGCAAAACGTAAAGCAACAACAGGCCGCAACCCACAAACAGGTGCTGCAATTAAAATCCCTGCATCTACACAGCCTAAATTCAAACCAGGTAAAGCATTGAAAGAAGCTTTGAACTAAATCGTTTGATTTGTGTTAATGAAAGCCCCGCAATTGCGGGGTTTTTTAGTAGTTTCGGTGGTGTTAATTTCAGTGTTATGTCTATCTAAGGCATGTTTTGTCGTCACCGCCTATGCAGAAGTAACAAGCTTAATCATTTACACTAAGCACTTATATACAATGTATATCGATCTTCGTCGGTATGACGGACTTTAATTTGCAGATGGATATCAGTTGTCATGCAGTGATAAATGAAAAAAATGGCGGATTTCTGTATGTTTTTATATGTCGAAACAGAACAATTTAATGTCAAGAAAAATATTCCTAAAAATATTGAAAAAAAGCGCTTGTCAGGTATGTGAAAATTTACTAAGATAATACCGAGTATCAAGGTAGAATTTGTAGGAAAGGTCGGAAATGCGCGGTTTTTGCCGTAATATATTGCGTTTATTTTGTGCAATATTTGTATTTTGCACGGTGGCTTTTGCGCCAAAATTTGCGAATGCTGCCGGTGGTGAGGCTTATGAGGTTACTTTTTATTGTGCCAATGGTGAACTTGCAAAAAAACCAGATGGTACCAATGCGATGTTTTTACAAATTCTTGAGGATCCAGCAGATTTTGATTCCAGTCAAATAACCGTACCGACAACTTGTGACGGTAAGAAGGTTTCTTCTTGGAAATCTGGTGCAGAGACCGGTTTGTTTCCTTCTGATATTACCGATGGCTATATTTATTACAGATTTGTTGATGAGGGCGATACGACTGTTGTTTTGTACCCAGATAAATATAGTGACTATGCAACAATAAAGGTTACATTGAACAATCAAAGTGCGACAACCGCTGGTACAACTGCGTATTACTATAAATATAATACATATAATGGTTCATGTTATTATTTTAGTAATTCGTCATTGACAACATGTTTGGCTGGCGCAACAGATGGTACAAAAATTACAGTCCCAACAAAAACAGGCTATATATTTGGTGGATATTATACCAAAGAAAATGGGGGTGGTACCCAGTATGTTAATGCGTCTGGTGTGACAGTTAATAATATATATAAGGCTGTTAGCAGTGATATAACCCTGTATGCAAAATGGAATCCAATTTGCAATAAAATAACAATTGTTGATGATGGTATTAATAATGGTGCAACGATAGGATATTTATATAAACAGACCGGATTGAGTACATATTACAGCGACAGTTCATGTTCAACAAAGATTACTTCTATTAAAGTGCCAATGGCATCAAAGGCATTATTTACAGGTCTTTATACGGACAGGTTTGGTTTTAGTGATGATGTTGTGCAATGTGCTAATTCTAACGGAGTGTTAAGCACGTCTGCATCATGTAATATATCCGGAGAAACGAAGTGGTATGCTGTATTTGATTGTATACCTGGATATGTGGAAATGGCAGAAGATATGATATCTTATTACTGTGAGCCAAATAGTTTTGTAATTTCATATAATGCAAATGGTGGTACGGGCACAATGTCAAATCAGTCGTTTACATATGATGTTGCAAAAAACCTGCTTGCAAACACATTCACGCGTACTGGTTATGTATTTACAGGTTGGAATACAGTTGCAAATGGCAGTGGCGTGTCATATGCGGACAAGGCAAGTGTAAAGAATCTGGCAACAGGTGGTATAGTTACCCTGTACGCCCAATGGGATATTGACGAGAACGCAATTCCAACTGATGTTATTTTCTATTGTAATAAGGATATGAGCAGCGTTGCAAAAACAGCAAACGGTTCAGATGCTAGGTTTACTGGACCTAACTATTCTTGTAGCGACTTGGTAAATGAGACATATATATGTAATGGCAAATATGTGAGGGACTGGGCAAATGTTACCTACGAAGATCGTGAAATTAGCAATGATCATTTATGTGATTATGTAAAATACGCAATTGATGAATATGGGGGTTGGGCAACTATTGAATTATATCCATATTTATATGGTGATGCTGTGACATACATGATTACATATCACTTGAATGGTGGTACGAACAGTTCATCAAATCCAACAACATATAATGTTGATACATCTACAATCGCATTGGCAAATCCAACCAAAACTGGCTATACATTCGGTGGTTGGTATACAAATTCTAGTTTTACTGGTGATGCAGTAGCCGCAATTCCAAAGGGCAGTACAGGCAACAGGGCATTATGGGCAAAGTGGACACCAAATACATACACAATAACGCTTGATTCAAAATATTATGAAACATCCAGCACAACGACGGGTACGGCTGTTACAACGAATGCATCACCAGCGCTACTATATGTAAAGTATAACTCAAATTGGTATACTAACAGTAACACAACGGTATATTTTGTAAAATTGTCGACATTACCTAAAAAATCGGGTTATACATTTGGTGGTTTTTATACAGGTAAGGCGGGGACTGGCAATCAGATTATTGATGCATCTGGTAATATTGTGAACGGTTATACAACAGCATTTACAAAAAATACAACATTGTATGCAAAGTGGACACCAATTTGTTATCCATTAGAGGTTTGTGCAGCAGATGGTGCAGATAACGAATACTGTCAAACCGTGTACCAAAGGGCAAATGATCCATATACTTTATATGGTGACGAGGTTTGTAGTGATGGGTCTTCTCTGCCTTTGGATGCGCTTATG
>JAZQUA010000030.1:0-8340 GCA_045631065.1 Candidatus Enterousia sp.
CAAGCTATTGTTTTGGCAAAAAAAGCTTTTCAGCACGAAGATGTTCCTATTGGTGCTGTGATTGTGCATGATGGGAAAATAATTGCGCGCGGCGAAAATCAGGTACAAATGCGCAAAAATCCAACATTACACGCAGAAATAGTCGCAATAAATCGCGCATGCAAAAAACTGGGAACAAAATTTTTAGATGGCTGTGACATTTATGTATCTTTGGAACCTTGTGCGATGTGTGCAACCGCGATATCTTTGGCGCGCATAAATAATATTTATTTTGCAGCAACAGATGAAAAGGGCGGTGGAATTACATCAAACGCACGCATTTACGAAACAGACAAACACCTGTGGAAACCAACAGTTCATCAGGTTCCAGAATATGCAGACGAATCCGCACAATTATTGAAAGTTTTTTTTCAAAAACAACGAAACAAGAAAAAGGACGTAAAATGCAAAAAGAAACAACACACTATTTTATGATAGACAAAGATTCTTTCGACAATGGTACCGCAGAAAGATGTTCAGTAATATCATTAGATGCAACATCTGAAAATCCTTTTCGTACAGCAGTTTTTCACACAAGATACGAAGCAAACCCATGTGGATTTGGCTCTATTATCAAAAGGAACGACAATAATTACTGGGTAAGAACTCTCAAATACAATGAACATAATTATGATTATGTCGTTGTTTTGGAAAAAGGTACTAATAAGTTAGTTGTTTATGGCAACAAAACGGGTGAGCGCACTATTAATAGTCCAATTAAAGCAGAACGTGGCGATTATTTGTTGTTACACACAAAACATAATACCATTATTCATAATGTGACCCGTGCAAAGATGAAATTTGAAATACAAAAAATGCTGATAAACTTTAAAGAAAAATAATATTATCACACCAACGAATTACCAGTCATTTCGGCTGGTTTTTTTATTCCCAATATCTTTAACATTGTTGGTGCAATATCTGCCAATCCGCCATCATGAACAGAATTAATTCCACCACCCACAACAACAAAGTTCACAGGATTTGTCGTATGTGCAGTCCATGGCGCACCTGTCTTTACATCTGTCATTTGTTCTGCATTACCATGATCAGCTGTTAACAATATAACACCACCCAAATCCAACACAGCAGGCACCAAACGCGCCAATTGGGAATCTAATGTTTCCATCGCAGCAATTGCAGCATCCATATTCCCAGTGTGTCCAACCATATCACCATTTGCATAGTTTAAAATAACGACATCATATTCTGGCAATACAGCCAATAATTTATCAGTAATTTCCACCGCAGACATTTCAGGTTGCATATCAAATGTTGCAACATCTGGCGAAGGCACTAAAATCTTGTTACCGCCAACAAAATCAACATTACGTTCCGCATCAAAAAAGTAAGTTACATGATTATATTTTTCCGTTTCAGATATACGCAACTGTGACAATCCGTTTTCTGACAAAACATCCCCCAGCGTATTTTCAACCACCACATCTGGCAACAGTGCAGGGCAACAATCATTCAATCCTTCACCATATTGCGAAAAACATAATATTTTTGCGCCTGTAGTTAATATACTGCGCATAATTTGTCTGGCCCTGTCACTGCGATAATTACCAAATATAAAGCCATCTTTGTCTGTGATAGGCATATCACCTTTAATCACAACAGGCTTAATAAATTCGTCTGTTTCGCCACGCGCGTACGCATCTGCCAATGCAGAATCAATGTCATTTGCCACAACGTCAGATTTTGCCAATGCAATCGCATCAAAAGCCATTTGCGTACGTTCAACATTATTATTTCTGTCCATTGCATAATATCTGCCAGACAAGGTACCAAAGAACACATTATTATTTGCAAAATCATCTGATAATTTCGACTTTATTAAATTTATATACTCCTTGGCAGACTGGGGCGGCGTATCACGACCGTCTGCGATAAAATGCAAACATACACGTAATCCAGACATTAAAACATATCGCACAATAACCAATATATCATTAACATCAGAATGCACACGACCATCGGACATCAGACCAGCAACATGCACAATCCCACCAGATTTCTTAACATCTGCAACAAAATCATTCAGTTGTTTATTTTCGTTCCAGTTTTCAAGTTGAAATCTGCGCAAGAACTGATTAACCACACGACCAGAACCAATCGTAATATGTCCAACTTCAGAATTTCCCATAACCCCACTTGGCAATCCAACCGCCACACCACTGGCATCAAGTTTAGAATGTGGATATTTTTGCAACAAACCATTCCAAAAAGGCATCTTTGCACGAACGACAGCATTATTTTCTGTATTTTCACTGATTCCCACACCATCCATAATACATAATACAACCGGCTTTATCATATAACTTCCTTTACTGTTTAGTTATATCACAGGGTATCACAACAGTTTTTTAATTGCAAAAGTAAAAGAAAAAATGTATAAATAAAATAACATTTTAAGAAGTATATCTTAACCCAAGGACAGAAAAATATGAGTGGCAAACCATTTTTACCAACATCTACGGACGAACATATTGGTCAACGTATGCAGTTGCGCCGCGTTATGATGGGGATGTCTCAAAAAGATTTGGCCAAAATTTGCGGTGTAACTTTTCAGCAAATTCAAAAGTACGAAACTGCTGGCAATCGCATTTCTGCGTCACGGTTATTTGATTTAAGTGTTGCATTACAAACCCCAATTACGTTTTTCTTTCATGGATTGCCAGGACATATTGAACATGAATCCAGAAATGGTAAGTTGCCAAAGAACTATGTCAGTGATCAACCTGCAAACGATCCATTGGCCAAGAACGAATCATTACAACTAATAAATTTATATTGGAAATTGCCTAATGACAGCCAGCGAGAGGCAATTATGAAAATGTTAAAGGCATTAAACGGACAAGATTAAAAAAAGAAAAAATCCCAAAATTGGGATTTTTTTTAATTGTTTGGTGGGGATAGTGGGACTCGAACCCACACGGTCGCAATGACCAAAGGATTTTAAGTCCTCAGCGTCTACCATTCCGCCATATCCCCGAAGACTTACTTTTTTTGGTGGAGCTGATGGGACTCAAACCCACGACCTCTACGATGCGAACGTAGCGCTCTATCAGCTGAGCTACAACCCCAAAAACCGTGGTGGGCGTAAGAAGACTCGAACTTCCAAGGTATCGCTACCACTAGTACCTGAAACTAGCGCGTCTACCAATTCCGCCATACGCCCATAACAGCGACACTGATAATAATGCAAATTCAATCCAAATGCAACAAGAAAAATAGATTTTATTTCAACATAAAATGTTGGTAAAAAATGATTATTCGCTTGCACAGAAAATCACAAATTTGCTAAACTTTCATCAGAGATGAAGAAAATTCTTGTTTTTGCAACAAATTTACTAATCTGCACTGGTCTTGCCAATGCAGCTGTTCGTGATGGTGCAAACCCATCTCGCACCAAATCAGATCGCGCACCGACACAATCACGCGTTGCAACAACGAACAAGCGTGCAACAAACAAAACCTCTGTTTTGGCACCACGCAGTGCAAATTCTGCAAACAAACGGGCTGCAACATCTGCACGTTCTGTTTCATCACGTGTTACCGCTCCTCAGAAAAAGTCTGTTATATCACGTGCCAGCACCGAAGCGGCAACAACTATGTCTGACACACGTACAGGTGCAGAATATGAAAAGTGTAAAAACACATATTTTTCTTGTATGGATCAATTTTGCACATTAAAGAACGATGATTATCGCCGTTGTTCATGCAGTGATCGTGTATTTGATATGATTGATCAGCGTGCCACACTGGAAGATGCAAACGAACAATTAACTGTTTTCACAGAAAGCCTTGAAGCAGTCGGTATGACCGCTGCCCAAGCAACAGCGATGAAACAAGCATCCGAAGGTGAAAATGCATTAACATCTGACAAATCTGCATCCAAGGCATTGTTACAAGCAATTATGAATTCTATCAGTGGCAAAGACACCAATGTTGGCGGAAAATATTCTGATTTAAACAGTATTAATATCTCATTTGACACTGCAAATGCGTTTGGTATGTCCGATGCAGGTCAGGCGATTGCAGCCTATAACGGTGTTGCATTATACAGTGCAGTATATCCACAATGCCGTCAGGCTGTAAAATCTGATTGTACAGATGCATCACTGCAACGCGCGGTAACTGCATACTTGATGGCAGTTGAACAAGATTGCAACACTGTCCAGACTGCGATTGACACAACAAAAAAGCAGTTAAAATCCGCTGTCCGCGAAGGCAGCGCGATGCTAGACTTGGCGCGTGTTGAAAACCGCCAAAATCATAATTCATCTGATTTAACCACCTGCATTAACGAGATTGAAACCGCAATTCTTAGCGAACAGGTCTGTGGTGCAAATTATCACAGGTGCCTAGACAATGGCGAATACATTGACATTTCTACAGGCAAACCAATCGCAGGTGTTGTTGATTTTGCAAATCTTGGCAAGTTGTTAAAATTTGCCGATGGTGTTGATGCAGCAAAACAAAAGTTATCAAAACTGTCCAGCAACCGCACGTTCATCCAAAATTTTGAGAGCAGGGTAAAAAAATTCGCTGCTGATGCACTGGACAAATGCACAGAACAGGCCGATATTGCATGGGCAGATTACCTGGACAAGGCATTGTTAGACATTTACTATGCCCAACAATCTAAGGTTAGTGAAATTAAGCAAGCATGTTTTGATTTTGTTGCATCATGCTATACCAACGCAGACAAGTCGATAACAGCCGCAATGCAAACCTTAACCGATGGAAATGACATTGTTATTAATCCTGATAAACTGGCATTAACTGACCAGATGTGTATAGATTATGTTAAATCTTGTGACGGTATGTTTGGTGGTGATGGCACAAACGGCATTGTTGCCCAGTATGTTGCTTCACAAAAGCAAACTGACATGTTGGCATCTTGTCGCGCTGTTGCAAAACAGTGTTTTGACAAATATGGTGGTTCAAATTACGAAAACTTTTATTATCCATACAGTGGTCTATTTCAATCAGGTCGTGCACCTGACTGGTTTACGTTACAAGAATATAGTGTCACAGAGACAATAAAAAATAAAAAAAGCTATTATTCTTATGCACAGCAGGATTCGGGGAAAAAGTACGTATCAACATGCGCAAACCAATTATCAGAAATCGCTGCCTGCCAAGACAAACAAATGATAGAACAGGTATTTGGTGGTCTTAATAAATATCTGATAAAAAAAGCAGATGGCACAGAATATATAACATATGGTACGCATGAAATAGATACAAGCGATTTACCAGATGTTCGATACACCCGTCCAACCGGCGTTGCAACTGAAGTATATAATCAGGTATTATCTGTATTATCAAATCAGTGTATGAACATAAACGGACGTTTTGTTGAAACACAAAACGCATCTATTGAATCGATATACAATAACGGATCATGTCAATTTGCATCCACACTGCCAGACTATGCAAAACCATTTGAAATGTACAACATTAAGGCGAACGAATACATATGTCCACGTGGTTATGATTCTGGTGTAGATACAGCATCATGGGGAATCTGTTCATGCTGGGCAAATGGTGCACGACGCAGCCAAGATGGATATACTACCAAGTGTGTTGATAAATATCGTGAATCCCCAGAATCGAATACTTGGGTTGACGGCAGTGCAATATCATCCGATAACCAGCTGTGCGTATATCATTTTACAGAAACAAAAAACAATAACCTAAACATAACTTGCACACCAAGTAAATGCATAAAAGATTCAAGCAATTATAAATGCGGTGACGAGACAGAAGCAAAAAGATCCGAACTGCCAACCGTATCCAATTTACCAAAAGGCATCTAACCACCCCCTTGTCATTGCAAGGGAACGCGGTTCCCGCGGTAATCCAGTGAATATAAATGCCGAATGACTGGATCGCCACGCATACACTCGCGATGACAAATGGAAAAGTGTAAGTGTTGGCATAATAAAAATAATTCCACCACTAACACTAATCACTCTCACTAAAAAAACTTGTCATTCCTGCGTAGGCAGGAATAGGGCCTTTAAATTTTTTACTCTGTGTTGTACAACATTTGGTTTTTGGCTCGTTTCACTCGCACTGTATAGTCCCACTCCTGCCTACGCAGGAGTGACAAGAGAATAGAGCTCACGCTACCACCCCCTTGTCATTGCGAGGGAACACAGTTCCCGGGGCAATCCAGTAATAATAATGCCAAATGACTGGATCGCCACGCATACGCTCGCGATGACAAAGAAGAACAAAACGCACCATCACCAATATGACGGAAAAGGATAGGGTGCCAACATAACTACTCCCCCGTCATCCTGTGGATGAATCTAGCCTTGGGCAAATGACCATATAAACCAGGTTATTTGCGCGTTGCGCACATTTACCTGGGTTCTGGTGTCAAACACCAGAATGACATAGAAGGAAACACAAAAAGACGCCCAATGGGCGTTTTTTTACATAGAAGAGTCTTGACCACCTGAACTACCCCCACCTATAACGGCAGATCCATATGTCGCCCAGCCCAAATCTTCCATGCAAGATTTATATTCTTCTGGGGTTGGTTTTGTCCAACATTGATCTTTTATGTCATTTTCCTTTGTTGGGGTTGCTTTGTCATAAACACCATTCATATAAAATTTATGAATTGTCTTGGCTGTTGTACACGCACCATTTTTTAAAACTTCACCAACCTTACAAACCTTGCATATACCGTCGTTACCGCGTCCCAAGCGTGAATGATGAATTGTCTTATCAGAATTTTCTGTACATGATACACATGTAAAGTCACCAGAAACCATTGGATCAGATGCATATCCCATGCTGTTATCCTTGCATACAAATACGGTACAAGTCGCACTGGCATCACCATATGACTCTTCAAATTTATCGTCATCGCCATATAATGCTTCAAAGTTAGTCTCACATGTTATTTTTTCCTCTTCAGTCTTACCTTTACAATATTCATCTTTAGTTGGTACAGCATTAGTACCGCGGGTACGCCAGTTTGGATACAAGAATTGTTCACTGTTTAAAACATGTACTTTGTTATCATATTTTTCTTTTGTAAAACCGGAACATAATATCGCTAACCCCTGTTCTTCAAATGATTTTGCTCTGGTCATCGCCGCTTCGTATTCTGTTTTTTCTGTTTGTGAGGTAATAGCAGACTCATCAATTATACACGCACCTACATTTTCACTGTACTTTGTATCGCTTGGACACAAATCAGTACGTTCTTTTGCCACAAATTGTGTAAACGCCCACGCAGCACGAGAAGCCTTTATCCCAAGGCATCCCGCCGTTCCTGCAGCGCGCACCACCATTGGCTGGACTGTATACTTAATAGAAGTCTTATCGGATGAAACTGTCATACTTTTGGCAACCAAAACAACATCATGTTCCTGTTTGGGTCCCATCTTGGTCATACTAATCTGCCTATTTACAGAACCACAACTGACATATTGATTAGGCAAAAACATAGGAATATTGTTTTCCTGATTTCCATGTGCAGTAAAATTCGTTATAACTAATCCATGCGTTTTACCGTCTATATAACTTTTACGTGCTTCGTCCTTAGATAAATCATGCTTCGCGGTCGTTAATTCTGTTGACTCACATCCTTCACCATAATACCCCTGTTCACACAACCAAAAACAATCCTGATTATCGGCCGGCCAATAACCAGTCCAAGAATTACTATAACAATCTCCACGCCCACCACCAAAGATATATTTACAAAATTTATATCCTTTATCACTCATATAAGTCGCTACATAATACATGGCACCTTTACCATATCCGTGCGAATCCATCAAATTGTCCCTCAGATATTTCTGCCATTTTGTGTTTGTATTTGTGTGATTTGTACTCCACCCATAGTCAGAACCAGATGCCAAACACTTATACCCTGCAATATTATCGGCAACTCCCCATTTCGGACGAAAATTTTCGCCATCTACTTTGTTTTGTATATAAGCAGAGGCGTCATCTGCGGGGGCGGTTGATACATATGATATACATAACAATAATACAAATAATGATATTTTTTTCATCTTTTTACTCCCCCGCATAATAACAGGTATCGTTTTCAAAGTATCCGCCAATTGCAGAACACTTTTCTTTGTACCATTCATCTGTTAGCTTGCAAGTGTTTGCCTTGGCATCATATTCTGCATATTTATTATCATCACCGGCGATGGCATCACACTGAACCTTGACCGAATTTTCCATACATATACCGTATGTTCTTAAATCAGATTCACCCTTGGATGCACTGACCCCAATCTCAGACAAGAAAGC